>JAENVU010000433.1 GCA_016650415.1 Acidimicrobiia bacterium | reverse complement strand
GCGCCTCAAGGAGGCGGCAGGTTCGGCCCGCGGCGAGTTGTATTCGGACGCGCTCGCGTCGCTCTTCGACATCCGCGATTCCGAGGAATGACCGCGCCGATCCGGATCGCCACGCGAGGCAGCGCGCTGGCGAGGTGGCAATCCGAGCGCGTCATGGGCCGTCTGGGCGTGCCGGCCGATCTCGTCATCGTCACCACCCGCGGTGACCAGGACCGCACGACTGCGATCCACGCCCTCGGCGGCACCGGCGTGTTCGTCAAGGAAGTCCAGGATGCGGTGCTGCGCGGCGATGCCGACATCGCCGTGCATTCGGCGAAGGATCTTCCCGCGACGACCGAGCCCGGGTTGGCGTTGGCCGCCGTCCCGGAGCGGGCCGACGTGCGCGACGCGCTCATCGGCGCCCGCCTCGCCGACATCCCCACCGGCGGCACCGTCGGCACCGGTTCCGTACGTCGGCGGTCGCAGCTCGCGGCGATTCGACCCGACCTGCAGTTCGCAGAACTTCGGGGCAACGTGCCGACCCGCGTCGAACGAGCCGGCGAGTTCGACGCCATCGTGCTCGCGGTGGCCGCACTGGAACGCCTGGAACTCGCCGATCACATCGCCGAGCGGCTCGACCTCGTGACGATGCTGCCGATGGTGGGCCAGGGTGCCCTCGCGGTCGAATGCCGAGCGGACGATGTTCCGACGATCGACGCGCTCGGGGCCATCGACGACGTCGACGCGCACCAGACGGTGCGCGCGGAGCGCGCCTTCCTCCGAGCGCTCGGCGGCGGATGCTCGATGCCCTGCGCCGCGTACGCCACCACCGACCAGGAGTCCGGGATGACCATCGACGCCCTGCTCGCTTCGCTCGACGGTTCGACGGTGCTCCGCGCCCAGGCAACCGGGACGGACGCGGAATCGGTCGGGGAGGCCGTCGCGCACACGATCCTCGACGACCTCGGCGGCCGCGCACTGCTGGACACGGGAGTCTCGTCATGACCGTGTATCTGGTCGGCGCCGGACGTCTTGTCCGGGTGTGGTCCGTCGCCGCTGGCGTGGAGGCGGCGCGATGACTGTGTATCTGGTCGGCGCCGGACCGGGTGACCCGGGGTTGTTGACGCGGCGGGGGGCCGAGTTGTTGGCGCGGGCCGACGTGGTGGTCTACGACCGGCTGGCCCACCCATCGCTCCTCGACCTCGCGCCCGCCGGAGCCGTGCGCATCGATGTCGGCAAGGCGCCCGGGCGCGTCGCCATGGACCAGGACGGCATCAACGCGACCCTCGTCGAGCACGGCCGGACCGGCGCGTGTGTCGTCCGCCTCAAGGGTGGCGACCCCTTCGTCTTCGGACGCGGCGGCGAAGAGGCCGAAGTCCTCATCGGAGCGGGCGTCCCCTTCGAAGTGGTCCCCGGCATCACGAGTGCGATCGCCGCGCCGGCATACGCGGGGATTCCGGTCACTCACCGCGGACTCTCGACCCATTTCACCGTGGTCACCGGCCACGAGGATCCGGCGAAGGGTTCGACCGACACCGATTGGGCATCGCTGGCTCGTGCCGGCGGCACCCTGATCATCCTCATGGGCGCGGGTCGGCTCGAATCGATCGTCGACCTCCTCATCGAACACGGGCGCAGTCCCGACACGCCGGTCGCGGCGGTGCGGTGGGGAACGCGTCCCGAACAGGCCACCACCCGCGCCACGCTCTCGACCATCACCGCCCTGGGCGTCGCCTCGCCGAGTGCCATCGTCGTCGGACCCGTGGCCGGCCTCGACCTGACCTGGTTCGAGTCGCGACCGCTCTTCGGGCGGACGATCGTCGTCACCCGCGCCCGCGAGCAATCGAGCAGTCTGCGGACGCGGCTCGAAGAACTCGGTGCGAGCGTCCTCGAGTTGCCCACCATCGAGATCGCACCGCTCCCGGTCGAACGCCCGGCGATCGACCGCTACGCGTGGATCGTCTTCACCTCGGTCAACGCCGTCGACGGGTTCTTCGAACGCGGTCTCCGCGATCATGGTCTCGACACTCGGTCGCTCGGCCCGGTGCAGGTCGCCGCGATCGGGCCCGGCACAACTGCTCGGCTCGGTGCGCACGGTGTGGTCCCGGATCTGATTCCCGAGCGGTCCGTGGCGGAGTCGCTCCTCGAAGCCTTCCCGCCGGGGTTGATCGATGACCGCGTGCTCCTGCCCCGTGCCGAGACCGCGCGAGATGTGCTCCCGGAGGGGCTCCAACGTCTCGGGTACGACGTCGACGTGCTTCCGATCTATCGAACCGTGACCGCGATCCCGAACGCCGCCAAATTCGAGGTCGTGCACTCCGGTGCGGTGGACGCGGTGACCTTCACGTCGGCGTCGACGGTCAACAACTTCTGTGACGCAGTGGGATCCCTGCCCGAGCCCGCTCCGCTCGTCGTGTCCATCGGCCCGATCACCAGCGCCGCCGCGCGCGAGCGCGGACTCACCGTGGGCGTCGAAGCGGATCCGCACAGCATCGACGGCCTCGTCGCCGCGCTGCTCAGCGCGCTCGGCGCGCCGGTCGATCGGTAGCCTGGCGCCGTGAGCTTCCCCGACCAGCGCCTCCGCCGACTCCGCCGCACACCCGCGCTGCGGCGTCTCGTCGCCGAAACCCGGCTCGACGTGGACGACCTGGTCGCCCCACTCTTCGTAAAGGAAGGTATCGACCAACCGGAACCGGTCGTCTCGATGCCCGGTGTCGTGCAGCACACCCAGGAGAGTCTGCGCGCCGAGGTGCGCGCCCTCGCCGCGCTCGGCGTGCCCGGGGTGATCCTGTTCGGGATCCCCGCCCGCAAGGACCCCGAAGGAAGCAGCGCCGACGCGCCCGACGGCGTCGTGCAGCAGGCCATACGCGCGTTGCGAGACGACGTCGGCGATTCGGTGGTGATCATGGCCGACGCGTGCCTCGACGAGTACACCGATCACGGCCACTGCGGGCTGCTGCGGGCCGATGGGTCGGTCGACAACGACGCGACCCTCGATCGGTACGCCTCGATCGCGGTGGCCCAAGCCGACGCCGGCGTCGACATCGTGGCGCCGAGCGGGATGATGGACGGTCAGGTCGCGGCGATTCGCGGTGCCCTCGACGACGCCAACTACCCGGAGACCGCGATCCTCGCCTACTCGGCCAAGTATGCGTCCGCGCTCTACGGACCGTTCCGGGATGCCGCCGAGTGCGCACCCCAGTTCGGTGACCGACGCGGCTACCAGATGCAACCGGCGAATGCGCGTGAAGCACTGGACGAAGCGGCGTTGGACCTCGCCGAGGGCGCCGACATGATCATGGTCAAGCCGGCGCTGTCCTACCTCGACATCATTGCGTCACTCCGGAGTTCCTTCGATGTTCCCCTCGCGGCGTACCACGTGAGTGGCGAATACGCGATGGTGAAGGCCGCGGCCGAACGCGGCTGGATCGACGGCGATGCCGTGGCGCTCGAACATCTCCTCTCCATCCGGCGGGCCGGCGCAGACTTCGTCCTCACCTACTTCGCCCGCGAGGTCGCCGAGGCGCTCACGCGTGACTGACGACCAATTGCTGGCCCGGGCCGTGGCCCACATCCCGGGCGGTGTGAACTCGCCGGTGCGGGCGTTCAACTCGGTGGGCGGTTCCCCGTTCTTCGTCGCGTCGGGCTCGGGTGCGGAGATCGTCGACTCCGAGGGCAATCGCTATCTCGACTACGTGCAGTCCTGGGGCGCATCCATCCTGGGTCACGCCAACCCGGCCATCGTCGACGCCGTACAGCGCGCCGCGGCGGACGGCACATCGTTCGGCGCTCCGACCGCGCGTGAAGTTGAACTCGCCGAAGCGATCTGCGCACGGGTGTCCAGCGTCGAGAAGGTGCGGCTGGTCTCGAGCGGGACCGAGGCGGCCATGACCGCGATCCGGTTGGCCCGGGGGGCCACCGGCCGACCGGCGATCATCAAGTTCGCCGGTTGCTACCACGGTCATCTCGACTCGATGCTCGTCGCCGCCGGGAGCGGCGTCGCGACGCTCGGAATCCCCGGGTCGGCCGGAGTGACGCCCGGTGCCGTGGCCGACACCGTCGTCGTGCCCTACAACGACATTCCCGCGCTCGATGCCGCCTTCATGGCCCACGACGTCGCGGCGGTCATCGTGGAGCCGATCGCGGCCAACATGGGCGTGGTCCTCCCGGAGGTGGGCTTTCTCGACTACCTCAGAGCCCGCACGACCGGAGCGGGGGCGCTCCTCATCTTCGACGAGGTGATCACCGGGTTCCGGCTCGGCGTGGGTGGTGCCCAAGTCCGGTTCGGCATCACCCCGGACCTCTCGATCTTCGGCAAGGTCGTGGGTGGCGGTCTCCCGTTGGCGGCCGTCGGCGGTTCGGCCGCGGTCATGGACCATCTCGCACCCCTCGGTCCGGTGTACCAGGCCGGCACGCTGTCGGGGAATCCGCTGGCGACCGCGGCGGGGCTGGCGGCGCTCGCGCAACTCGATCAATCGGCGTACGACATCCTCGAGGCGCGGGCCGGGCGGTTCTGCGCCGGCCTGGTCTCGGTCTTCGCCGAGGCGGGCCTGGACGCGCAGGTCATCCACGCGGGCACGCTCGCCGGATGGTTCTTCTCACCGACGCCGGTCACGAACTACGAGGCGGCCCAGCAGGCCGATCACGATCGGTACGCCCGCTTTTTCCACGGCATGCTCGATCGAGGCGTGTTCTTCGCTCCGAGTGGCTACGAGACCACGTTCGTGTCGCTGGCGCACCGCGACGCCGACATCGATCGAACGTTGGACCTCGCCCGCGAGGTCGCGGTGGAGCTGGCCTGACTACTTCTGGGAGTCGCCGCTGCGCCGGGTACGGACGCGGTCCATGTAGAACAGCGCGCCGATGAAGCTCAGGAAAAAGAACGCCATCAGCACGAACGCGAGCCCGCCGCCGCCGTTCTCACCACCCGCGTCGACGAGCTGACCGTCGCTGCAACCGGCGGCAACGAGGACGAGCAGGCCGATGACGGCCACGCGCAGGGTGGGGGCAAGACGATGCATCGCGAGGCTCCTAGACGGTCTCGGGGTCGCGGTCGGCTGCCGCCTTGGTGATGGCCTCGGCCTCGCCGGCGACCCGGGCGGCCTGCTCCTGGAGGTCACGCTCCCGCCACTGCATGCCGAGCAGGGCAAGCCCGAAGAGGATCGATGAGGCGAGGAACGTCACGAACGGGGGGACCCGGAGCGACCCGAGGTCACGCTCGAACACGATGATCTTGCGTGAGGCGTCGGCGCACTTCGGCGTCGGCGGCTTGTCGCCGAAGGGGACCTCCGTCGCGGAGAGGGCCGGGTCCGTCTCACAGAAGGTGACGACGCCGAAATACGGCTTGTGCAGGCTCACGTGGAGCCAGGGAAACCCGCCACCGGTGGAGACGTCGAACTGGCTGAAGATCTCGCCACCACCGGTCTCCTGGTTCTTGGTGACGAGGTACTTGGTGGCGTCTTCGTACACCGCGTACGTCCCGCCCGAACCCGCCAAGCTCTCACCGGTCAACTCGTTCTTGGAGATGATGAGGTTGAAGTCGACTGCGGCCTTCAGGTTGGTGACCTCGGCCTCGTCGACCTTGCGCCCGGCCTGATCGATGGCCTGGACCGGCGCGAACTTCGATCGGGCCACGTCGCCCGAAACGATGGACTCGACGGCTTTCCAGGCCGGGATCCGGCCCTTCAGGGTGTTCACCGGCGACGGGTTGGTCAGCCAGAGCAACGAGACGAGCACCATCAGCCCGGAGAGACCGGCCACGGCGATGAGGAAGCCGAGGCGAGCGCCCGTGTTGGTGGAGAGCAGGATGTAGATCGTTCCGAAGAACAACGCCACCGCGGCGATGACGACCAGAACACCGAGGATCGTCGGATACCAGAGGGTTCGATGCTTGATGGCCTCGTTGGCGAGAACGTTCAGCGCGTACACCATCAGCTCCTAGAGGTTCCGCTCGTACTCGATGATCGCGTCGATCTGGGCCCGGGAGAGGATGTCGCCGAAGTGCGGCATCTTTCCCGACGAGATTCCGCGCACGCCGTAGGCCTTGTTCACCTCGGCGCCGACCGCAACCCAGTCGTACTGCTTCTGCTTGCCGGTCTCGCCGGGGAACTGGCTCTCGACCGAATCGCCGCGGAGCGATGGTCCGAGGGCGCCACTCCCCGCCGGTTCCGGCAGGGGCACGAACCCGTTACTCGGATCCAAGGTGGACCACCCCTTGGTGTGGCAGCGCGCGCACTGCGTGTTGAACAGCAGTTCGCCCTGGCCCATCTGGGCGACTTCGTCGGCGTAGGCACGGGACCGGCGGATGCCTTCGCGTGCCGCTTCGATCTCTCCCTGGTACTTGGCGCGTTGCTCAGGCGTTTGGGCCTCGTCTAGCTTCTTCTGCGCGTCACCGAGGTTCGTCTGCGCGGTCGCCTCGGAGGTCGCCGCGAGGGTCTGGTAGTCCTTGATCTTCTGGTCGGCCGCGGCCCGGGCCTTGGCCGGTGAGACCTGGATACTCCGGAGGTAGGCCACGAGGTCGCTCACCGACTGCACGTTCTTCGGGCCACCGCCGGCCACGCCCCATGCCGGCATCGGAGTGCCCGGGCGGCCGTAGGTGATGATGTCGGTGACCTGCTGCACCATGGTGGTGGGGTCTTCGGTGTAGCGGTAGAAGATGTCGTTCAACGACGGAACCTGCCACACCTCCTGCACCGGTGTGGCCTTCGGGTCGCCCTGCGCGTCCGGCGCCAAGACGAACGACCTCGATCCGCCGCCACCGTCGGCGCCGTGGCAGTCGGCGCACAGCAAGGACTTCGCACCCTCGTAGGCCGGCATGTTCTTGTTGGCGTACAGGACCGCGCCGCGCTCGACCGCTCGATCTTCGAAGCCCTTGGCTTCCTGGTCCTGCCGGCTCGGTTCCAGCAACCAGTAGAGCGGGAGCACGATGGCCACGATCGTCGAGAACAGCAGCGTCCAACGCAGCACCTTGGTGAGGTGGGCGTCCTCGAGGACGTCGTCGTCGTAGAACGGCGTGCGGTTCGAGGCTGGTCTCTCGGTGGGTTCGCGCCGGACCGAGAGCACCTTGGCGCCGATGATGACGACGATCACGAGGACTGCCGCAATGTTGATGAGGATCAGGAGGGTGCGCAGGGTCACAGTGGCCTCTTGAGAGTTCCAGGGTGGTGGGAGAACAGTGCCGGCATCAGACGCATGGCGGGCCTTCGGCGCCCTGGCCGGTCGTGTCGGTGCCGATCGGCGGCCCGGTGACGGGGTTGCCGGAGGTGTCGATGGTGAGCTTGACGCCGGAGACGGTCACGATCCAGTGGTCGAGGCCACGCGGGGCCGGGCCACCGCGCTTCTCGCCGACCCGGCTGTACTTCGAACCGTGGCAGGGGCATTCGAACCACTGCGAGGTCTGACACCACGGGACCCGGCAGCCGAGGTGCACGCACTTCTGGTAGAGCCCGACGATGCCCTTCTCCATGCTGGGAATGATCAGTTGGTATTCGTTGATCTTCTTGGCCTGGGGAATATCGGCGAGCGGGTACGGCTGCAGATACGTGCGCGCGGCCGGAACGTAGAACGGTTCCTTCTTCGCATCCCAGTACGCCTGGACGTCGGGGAGGGTGATGCCGGCATCGATCTTCCCGCCGAATCCGCCGGAGGACTTGGCGTAGAGGAAGGCGATGGCCGAGATCCCGAACGTCCCGATGCTGATCCCCATGGTCTGGATGATCGCCCGGTTGAAGAACTGGCGCCGGCTGACCTGGATCTCTTCGTATTCGGCCGGTGTGAACTCCGCGACGCCCGTCGACCCGCGAGTCGCGACGCCGCCGGCTCCGGCGCGGGTCTCCTCACCGCGGGCCCGAGCTTCGGCCGACGCGTCGTCGCTCACCGCGAGGCCGGTGCCCGCATCGGTGGCCCTCGTCTCGGCGGTGAGCTTGCCCGTCACGTGGCCCGCCGCGTCGGTGCCGCGGCGTCGTGCCGACGCGAAGACGGTGATCGCCGCCAGGGCGACGATGACCAGGATGCCGATGATCAATGCGATGTTCAACGGAGGTTCCTTACAGCTCGAAGAAGATGCCGTCGTTCCACGGGAACACGAAGTTGAACCCCGCGCCTCGGAAGAACGAACCGATGATCACCAGGACGGACCAGAACATGAGGAAGAGAGTGAAGAGCGAGATCGCGAACTTGCGGTCGTCCGGCTTGTTGGAGGGGTTGGTGTCCACGTACGGAGCGATGATCAGCAGGAAGAGACCCATGCCGGGCACGGTCACCCCGGCGACCATCGGGTGGAACATCGTGAGCAGTTCCTGGAGACCGAGGAAGTACCAGGGTGCCTTCGACGGGTTTGGCGTCTGGTTGACGTCGGCCAAGCCGAGCAACGGCGCGCGCACGATGGCCGAGAAGATCAGGAGCATCGCCGTGAGCGCCAATGCCGCCGAGAGCTCGATCACGAGCAAGTGCGGCCACGTGTGCACCTTGTCCTGCGCCTCGGCTCGGGTCTGTTGAATCGAGCCGGACTTGACGACCGTGAGCAGGCGCTGGGTGTGACCGCCCGGTCCCGTGCCCGCCGGCGCGGCGATCGGCGCAGTCTTGGTCGCGGTCGCAGTGGCGCCACCGCCGGCAGCGGCTCCGCCACCGGCCGCCGCGGCCTTGCGCTTGCGAGACCGCTCGAGCAGGTGGGCGGGCACGCCACCCTTGTCTTCGGTGATCACGCCTTCATCCGACGCGGCGCTGGCCGCCACCGGAGCGGCTTCCTCCGCGGGGGTCTCCGCGGGGACGTCGGCGCCGGTATCCGCCGGTGCATCGTCGGCCGCCTCGCCGCCGGGCAACCCCAGCGCCTTCCGGCGTTCGGCGCTGCGCTTCAGGAGATGTTCGGGCACTTCAGCCATAGGTCAACTCCTCCCCGGCCTAGAGCGGTCCACTGATGCCGCCGTCCTTACGGACGCGCCAGAAGTGAATCGCCATGAAGATCACGATGATGAACGGCAGCAGGAGGACGTGCAGCGTGTACCACCGCAGCAGCGTGTCTCCCGAGATTTCCTTCGAACCCAGGAGGGCGTATCGCATCTGGCTTCCGAAGACCGGCGTGTAGCCCATCATGTTGGTACCGACGGTCACGGCCCAGAGCGCGAGCTGGTCCCACGGGAGCAGGTAGCCCGTGAAGGAGAGCATCAGGGTCATGACGAGCAGGATGACGCCGATGACCCAGTTGAACTCCCGTGGCGCCTTATAGGCACCGTGGTAGAAGACGCGACTCATGTGGAGGAACACGCTGAGCACCATGAGGTGGGCACCCCATCGATGCATGTTGCGCACGAGCGATCCGAACCACACGGCGGTCTCGAGCTGCTGCACGTTGTTCCAGGCGGCGGCTTCGGTCGGCCGGTAGAAGAACATCAAGAAGATGCCGGTGACGGTGAGCAGGATGAACAGGAAGAACGACAGCCCGCCGAGGCAGAGCGTGTAGCTGACCTTGACCGCGTGCCGCTTCACCTTCACCGGGTGCAGGTGGTACAGCACGCTGTTCATGATCACGTAGGACCGGTTCCGCGGGCTGTCGGTGTAGCCCTTGCGGAAGATGGACCCGGGTCGGATGATCGAAGTGACGACCTGTGAGTTGCCGACGCGGTCGCCCATTTCTTTCGCGCGCTCGCCCAGCTTCACGCCGATGCCACCGGATTCGTTACTCCCGTTGCCGTTGGCCATCTAGATCGCTCCGCTCACTCTGCAGCGGGATGTCCGCTGTAGCCCCCGGGGCCGTTCGCTCCACATGAGCGCCACTCCTTGCCTAGAACCTGACGCCATAGCTGTAGCCGTGGCGGTTGTTGCGGGTATGCGGGTCGCCGGCGGCGCCCTGGTCTGCGAGTTTGCCGAGGATGATGACACCGGTCGGGCATCGATCCACGCAGAGTGCGCAGCGGGTACACACGTCCTCGTCGACGATGAACGCGACATGGTCGCGAGGATCTTCGCCGGGCCGTTCGGTGCCCACCGCCGCATCGATCGCGCCGACGGACACCATGTGAATGCATTTCCAGGGACAGATGTCGACGCAGCCCTCGCACATGATGCACTCGGCTTGGTCGATGTGCAGGAATTGTTTGGGCTTGACCGACGCGGTCAGGAAGGTCGGGTCGACCTCCTGGAGCACGTAGTCGGTCACGAACTCCGGCATCGGGGGGTTCGCGTCGGTCTTGGCCATGTCAGGCCTTGGCCTTCAAGGGTCGACCGAACCGCGACGTGCCGGCAGGGACCGGTTCGCGGGCGGCAGCCTCGGACTGGGTCGGGCGCTTCTGCCAGAGGACGAACATCGCAATGTTGCCGGCGAAGAACGCGACGTAGATCAGGACGACGAGCGGATCGCGTACGCCGTGCTGGAGATCGACGGAGAACGGCCAGTTCCAGTTGTGGTTGAACGGGATGGCTGTCGTCGACTTGAAGAGGTAGCGGTTGGTGGAGAGGCCCCAGTACTTGTCCGACACCGTGATGAACTCGTGCGGGATGATCGCGTACATGAGCAGGAACAGGGCGAAGGTGTAGACCGCGCCCACCATCGATTCCGCCCACGTGCTGGGGCGTTCAGGCTTGGGCTGGCGCATCTTCCAGATCGCGATTCCGATCATCACGAAGGTGATGATCGTAAACACGATCAGCCGACCGTTGGGTCGGAAGAAGCCCCAGTCAGGCAGCAAGTTGGGCATGGTGCCGCACGTCTCCTTCTCGGTCCGGGCCGACATCCCCCTCCGATGTCGTACCCATTCCCTTCTTCCGGGCGTTTCTCTACCACGCTAGATCGCGGCGGGACACATCGAAGGGCTCCGGCGGCCTCTTCGCGACTTTCTTTTCTGCGAGGCGCGGTACTTGGTCGCACACTTGGTCGCGTGGTGTGCCCCGAGGGTCTGCGGCGTGGGACGATGCCACGGTGCCCGCGGCAACATCCTCCGACCGTTCGACTCCGGACCGCGTCGATGTACTCGTCGTCGGCGCGGGGCCATCGGGGGCGGCGGCGGCGTACTGGCTGGCCGAAGCCGGTCACTCCGTCCTGGCGGTCGAAAAGAAGACGTTCCCACGCGAGAAGACCTGCGGAGACGGTCTGACGCCCCGGGCGGTTCGTCAACTGGTCGACATGGGTCTGGGTTCGCCACTCGAGGACTTCCACCGGTACGACGGATTGCGTTCGATCGCCCACGGACTCACTCTCGAACTCGCGTGGCCCGATCACCCGGATTTTCCCAGTCACGGCTACGTGGTGCGTCGCCGGGATCTCGATCAGATGGTCGCCGATCGCGCGGTCAAGGCCGGGGCCACGGTGTGGCAGGGATCAGAGGCACTCGAACCGGTGCTCGAGTCCGGATTGGTCACCGGTGCGGCAATTCGGCGGGGCGAGTCCGGAACGACCGAGGTGGTGCGCGCCAAGTACGTGGTCGTTGCGGACGGTGCCAACTCCCGGTTCGGTCGGGCACTCGGTACCCAGCGTGACCGCACCTACCCCATGGGCATGGCGATACGCGGCTATTACACCAGTCCGATGCACGACGATCCCTGGATCGAGTCGCACCTGGACCTGCGTGACCGCGACGGCAACCACATGCCGGGGTACGGATGGATCTTCCCGGTCGGCGACGGCACCGTCAACGTCGGGGCGGGCCTGCTCGACACATTCACCGGGTTCAAGGCGGTCAACACCTCCCGGCTGATGGATGCCTTCGTCGCGATGACGCCGCAGCGTTGGGGGATCACGCCCGAAACCTCCTGTGGGCCCGCCACCGGCGGGCGTCTGCCGACGGGTGGGTCGGTCCTGCCCAAGGTGGGACCGACCTGGATCGTCGCCGGAGATGCGGCCGGTTCGATCAATCCGTTCAATGGTGAAGGCATCGCCTACGCGTATGAAACCGGGCGAATGGTGGCGGAAACGGTCAGCGAGGCTCTCCTCACCGGTGACGGTCTGGCGCTGGCCCGGTATCCGGACCGGCTCGAAGAGGTCTACGGCCTCTACTTCAAGGTGGCCCGGACCTTCGTCAAGATCATCGGCAACCCGGCGATCATGCGGGAACTCACCCGAGTGGGCATGCATTCGCGCAGCTTGATGGAGTGGGTGCTGCGCATCATGGCCAATCTGCTCCGCCCCGACGAAATCGGTCCGGCCGAAGCGGCCTATGCGGCGGTGGAGGTGCTCGTGCGGGCGCTGCCTGACCCGAGTGGTCCGCGCGCTTTGGGGTTGAGTGACCGGCAGGTTGATCCGATACGCGGGTGATGGTGGCAATGGAAGCTGATCAGTCCCTGCCCGACGTCGGTCGCCTGATCATGGTCAACGAGAACCTCGGTGGCCACGCGACGATGCATCTGAACACCTATCGGGCGCTCTCGGAACACCCGGAGCTCGATGTCATCCCCCTGGATGTTCCGCCGCGCTCGATGTTGCGCCGGATCGTGGGAGTCAAGATTCCGGGGCTCGCTCGCATCGACGGCGACCTCGCTCCGGTGCGCGCGCAGCTCGCACTCTCGACGACAGCACGGAGCATGTTGCGGAGGGCGATCGCCGCCGGTCCGGTCGGTGCCATCCACGTCTATTCACAACACGCCGCACTCCGATCACTCCACGAACTGCGCGCGTATCCATCGGTTGTGTCGACGGACGGATCCGCGGCGCAGAACGCGGTGCAGTTGCCGTTTCGACACCCCGGACCGGGGACTCCGATGACGGCGCGAGTCGGCGAATACTTCGAAGGCAAGGTGTTCGACGCGGCCACGATCGTGGTCGCGCAATCGGAGTGGTGTGCTGCGGCGATCCGCGACCGCTACGGCCTGGTCCGGATCGGCTCCGAGTCATCCCGTTCGGGATCATCCCGCCGGAGCCCACCGTGGTGGTGCCCGATCCGAACGCGCTCCCGGAGATCACGTTCACCGGGAACTCGATGGAACGCAAAGGCGGTTGGGCGCTGTTGCGTGCCTTCCGTACCCGTCTCCGCGGTCGGTGCATTCTCAACCTGGTCACGCCCGAACCGATCGACCCGGAGCCCGGGGTCCGGGTGTTCTCCGACGTGCGCCCGGGTGACCGGCGACTCGTCGAGATGTTGGCGCGCTCGGCGTTGTTCGCGCTGCCCAGTGAAATCGACAAGTCGCCGTGTTCGGTGTTGGAGGCAATGTTCGCAGGTCTGCCGGTGGTGGCGACCCCGGTCGGCGGAATCCCCGAGATGGTCATCGACGGTGAGAACGGCCTGCTGGTGCCGCCGGGTGACGACGTCGCGATCGCCGATGCGATCGAACG
>JAENVU010000432.1 GCA_016650415.1 Acidimicrobiia bacterium | reverse complement strand
CGCCGACCTCGAAGAGGTCCTGAAGGAGTGTCGGGCGCAGATCGAACGCGCGATCTTCTGGGGATTCGATGTCTCCCACCTCGACAGCCACATGGGCACACTGCAACTCCGGCCGGAGTTCTTCGACGTCTACCTCGAACTGGCCGTCGACTTCGCCTTACCGCTGCGGCTCTCCGGCGCCAGCTCCGAACACCGCGTCGGTTTTCCGTTTCGACGCCTGGCCGACGAAGAATGTGTGGTCTTCCCCGACCACATGGTCGACGTTCCCATCGGCGGCCGGCGCACCATCGAACGGGTCCTCTTCGACCTCCGACCGGGCGTCACCGAGGTGTTCCTCCACCCGGCCGTCGACACCGACGAGCTGCGCGCATCCCATCCCGACTGGGCGGGACGCGTCGAAGATCACGCAACGCTCTGTCAGGACCCGGCGTTTGCGGATCTGCTGGACCGCGCCGCGGTGACCCGCATCGGCTATCGGGAACTCAGGGAACTGCAACGCGCGAGCGGGTGACCGCGCGCCCACCGATCACTGCTGCTGGTTGTGGATCCCTGGTGGACCGGTTCCTGACCCTGCGGGCCACCAGCTCAGAAGTCGGTGATCGTGCGGATCTCGGCTTGGACCGCCTTGTACTCGGGCGACGTGGTCAGTGGCATCAGCTGCATGAGCGCACCCAAGTTCCCGGTGACTTTCATCCGACCCTGCATGAACGCGGCGTTCGCATCCAGCTCGCCACGTTGGATCTTCACGGAGTCCTCGTACGTGAGCGTCATGGTGAAGTCCGGGTCCTCGATGACCCCGGTCGCGCTGTCGAGCAACCTGCCGTCTTCGAGCCGCCACCAGTATTTGATATCGCCGTCCGGCCCGCCGGTCACGACGTATTGCATTCGGGCGGTCGCACCCGGTCGTTCCGGCTGGTCGGCCGCGAGTGCCCGAGCCTCGTCGAGCCAAGCGTCGGACAGGTACTTCGCCATCGTTCCTCCTGCGCAGATCAGCGGGGTGCCGTCGTGACCGACCGCACACCCGCGAACAGATCGTCTTCCGGCTCACCGTCGGGAGTCCCGGTCTCGACCAGCGTCCGGTCGAGTTCGAACTCCTCCCACGGAAACACTTCGCGCACGACATCGTCCGGGAGCCGCATCCAGAATCCGTCGGGATCCACCTGCGTCCGATGGGCGAGCAACGCGGCCCGGCGGTTCGCGAGAAAGTCGCTGACGTCGATGAACGTGGTGAACCGGCCATCGCGCGCTTCGCTGAACCCGCGCTCGAACCATTGCGCGTAGGGGCTCTCGTCGCCGCGGGCGAGAAAGGCTTCGTGCAGCGCCCGCACCCGCCGCGCGGACCAGCCCGTGAAATAGAGCTTGCTCGGCTGCCAGGGCTCGCCGGCCTCGGGAAATTGGTTCGGGTCGCCGGCCGCGTCGAAGGCCGGGCCGGAGATCTCGTGCACCCGAACGTGATCAGGATGCGGGTAGAACTCGCGCTCGTCGCCGTAGGTGATGACAACCTGTGGCCGCTCGGCGCGAATGATTCGGACCAAACGCTCGACCGCTTCGTCGAACGGAGCATTCGCGAAGTTCTCCGCGTGCGCGTTCGAGTCCGAGTCCTTCATGCCGGAGTCGCGATAGCCGAGTAGGTACAGCTGTTCGTACCCGATGGCCGCAACGCTGGCCTCGAGTTCGGCGAGGCGCACGGCGTGCAGGTTGGCGCGCACCTCCTCGGTGTCCATCGCCGGGTTGAGGATGTCGCCTTCCTCACCACCGGTGCAGCACACGAGCACGCCCCGGACACCCTCGGCCGCGTATTTGGCGACGGTTCCGGCACCCTTCGACGCTTCGTCGTCCGGGTGGGCATGAACCGACAGCAGACACAGTGGGGCATCAACCATGCCAAGGAACCTACCCCGTCGCCGACGGCTCCGAACCTTCTGGCGGTGCCGAGGGGCCGGTCCTCGGTGCTTCCGAGGGATCCGAACTCCGCGAAGCCGAATAGATCTCGACCCGGCCGATTCCCCGGATCCGACGACTGCGCATTCGATGGAATCGGAAGCTCGGGTTCGCCTCCAGCGCGTTCGCGACCTCAGCCGACACGACGGCGCTCACCGGGCGGGCGATCTCGACCAACCGGTGGGCCAGGTTCACCACCGCACCGTAGTAATCACCCTCCCGGGCCAGCGCGGGTCCGAGCGCAACGCCGGCCCGAGCCTGCGGTAGTCCGACGTCCGACTCCGTTCGGGCCGTGAGTTCGAGGGCGACGTTCATCAGGATCTCGGGGTCCTCGGTCACGAACATCACCTCGTCACCGATCGTCTTCACGAGGCGCGCGCCCAACCGCGCCACTGTGTCGTAGGTCACCGACTCGAAGCGCGCCACCAGGGCCGCGAGCTCACGACCGTCGAGTTCCTGACTGATCGCGGTATAACCCACGAGGTCCACGAACCCGACTCCGAGACGGGGAATCTCCCCCGCCAGGCGTTGATCGCCGATCACCTTGCGCCAAACCGCGGCGCGCAGTTGCACCCGCAATGCGTAGTCGTTGAGGCGAGCGAGCAGCGGCCAATCAAGGGTGTCGATCAGGTCGGCCGCGATCGTGGCGTCGTCCAGCCCTTCCGCCCGCGCCGTCAGGATTCCCTCGGCCAACTGATCCGAGATCGCTTCGGCAACCCGAGACAGCCCGGATCCCACCGCCCGCACCTGCGCGACGAGGGCGTCGGCATCGGTCTGGGCGAACAGCAACGCGTCGGCGCGCGACTGCAGCAACCGCAGGACCTCGACCGACTCGTCGGTGAACACGGCTTCCCCTTCGGGGACGTCGGGGAACCCGAGCGCACGCCACAGCATTATCGCGGTCTCGGGCGGCATGCCGCTCCGCCGCGCGACTTCGTCGGCGTCAAGATGGTGCTCGCCGGGAACGAGTAACCGATCAACCGTCAGCAGCGTCACGGTGCCGTCACGCTCGGCCGCCTCGATGTCGGTCGCGGAAGCGCCGCGCTTGCTCAGGAATCTGGTGAGGCGGCGATCCATTCCAGTCTCCTCAAAGCCGGAAAACGCGCAGCGGCGCGATCACGCCGACCGCGGCACCTGTACCCACGGCAACTCACGCGACGGGTCGGGCTCCTTGGGAAGTCCGAGGACCCGTTCACCGAGGATGTTGCGCATGACGTCGGAGGTCCCGCCTTCGATGGTGTTGGCCTGCGACCGCAGGAACCCGAACGCCACGAGTGCGTCCTCATCGACCTGCGGACCACGGCCAACTCGCTCCCCCTCCCGCTCCGACTTCGACAACGACGCGCCCGCCCACGCGATGCCGCCAGCGCCCTCGATCTGCAACGACAGGTTCTGGAGTCGCTGGTTGAACTCGGCTTGCATCAACTTCGTGATCGAGCCCTCCGGGCCGGCCTCGCCGCCACTCTTGCGCTTGTTCGCGGCGCGCTCGTTGTTCAACCGGATCAGCCGGCTCTCGATATAGGCCTGCGCGAGCTGCTGGCGGATCCGCGGATCGGTCGTTCCCTTGGCCCGTTCGAGCAGTCGGCTGACGGGACTCCCACCCACCGCTTCGCCACCGATGGAGCCGGCCCCCGACAACGAGACCCGCTCGTTCATCAGAGTCGTGATCGCGACTTTCCAGCCGTCACCTTCGCGGCCGAGCATCCAGTCGTGACGCACGCGCGCATCGTTGAAGAAGACCTCGTTGAACTCGGCGTCGCCCGTGATCTGCACCAGCGGTCGCACTTCGACGCCGGGCTGGTGCATGTCGACGACGAAGTACGACAGG
>JAENVU010000431.1 GCA_016650415.1 Acidimicrobiia bacterium | reverse complement strand
TCCCGGTGACCTCGCCGCTTTCGGTGGGATGGTCGACCGGCTCCTGGGCGACGACCGGCTCGCGCGCGACATCGGCGAACTGGCGTACGCGCGGGTCTTCGCCGAGTTCCTCGGCGATCGCCATCTCGAACGGTACGCCCATTTGCTCGAATCACTCCTGGAGTGAGCGCGCGGCACCCGTTGGGTGCCGCGCGCTCCCATTCAGCCCCCGATCAGGTCCGGCGGGGTGATCTTGGCGGTGTGGCCCGAGAAGTCCAGCACCGAACCGACGAGCTCGAAATGGCCGAGGGCCGTGCGGTATTGGGCGAGGCTGAACATCTCACCGAGGAACCAGTCCTTCGCACTCACCGACAGGGTGACGCCCGGCATCAGCAAGCCGACATCGCTCGCCTTGAGCGTCCGAGCCGTCTCCATCACCGCCTGACGAGTCAGCGACGGCGAGCGGTGCAGGGTCTCGGCGAGGAGCGCGCCCGTGGTCCATCCGTAGGCCACGATCCCGTTCTCGGCATCCGCATCGGGCGCGTACTTCGCGATCTTGTCCAGGTACAACTTCATCGCGGGCTCGTCGGCCCACGCGGCGAGGCCCGGCTCCATGATGTCGGTGACGCTCATGACTCCGTCGGCGGCATCGCCGGCGAGCGCCATCAACGTCTTGGAGGTACACGTGCCGGACATGTAGGTCATGGGCTTCCAGCCGGACGCTTTGACGTTCTGGAGCGCATCGGGACACGCGAGCAGCGTCGCGCCCAGCAACAGCACGTCGGCGTTCGTCGCCGCCAGGCTCGTCACCTGGGACTTCGTGTCCGACTGCTCGGGGTTGTAGGTCTCCTCCTTGGCGATGGTGATCTTCGAACCCTTGATCAACGATCGGAACGTCTCCGAGTAGGCCCGGCCGAAGTCGTCCGATGCCCGCAGGATCGCCACCTTGGCACTGGGTGAGTTTTTCTCCAGGTAGTCGAAGAGCGCCTTCGCCTCGAGGGGATACGGCACCAGCTCGGACCCGAGCACCCACGGATACTTCACGTCACCCCAGGCGGGCGAGCCCGTCGCGGCGAAGAGGTTCGGAACACACTGACGGTTCACGAAGTCGCGGATCGCGAGGTTGTTCTTGGTACCGACGACGTTGAACAGCGCAAACACCTTGTCGTCGTTGACCAGCGCCGTCACGTTCGCGACCGTTCGGTCGGCCTGGTACGCGTCGTCCTTGGCGACCAGATCGATCGTGTACTTCTTGCCGTCGACCTCGACGCCGCCGAGTTCCTGGTTGAGGTAACTGAAGTACGCCGACTCACCCTTCAAGATCTCCGTGAAGGCCGAGTACAAGCCCGATTGCGGCAAGCTGGTTCCGAGCTTGATCGTGGTGCCGCTCACGCCCTCGGTCTCCGAGCCCGGACAGTTCGAGGCGTCGACGATCCCGCCCTTGGTCGAAGTCGAGCCCGAACCCGGCGACGACGACGAACTTCGGCCGCCACCGCTACAGGAAGCGGCGACCAACGCGATCGTTGTCACCAGTACGGTCAGAAACGGGATGGGGCGGTGCTGCCCCCGGGTTCGCGTGTTGCTCATTGTCGGTCCTCTCGGATTGGGGACGGGAAATCGGGTGCCCTCGGCGCGCGCCTGGCCTGCAGCTTCCGTCGGGCGAATCGGCCGGTGCGCCGCGCGCCACCGACGATGCCGTCAGGAAGCGCGAAGAGCAGAAGGATCAGCGCCACACCGAAGATCGCGGGCGACAGCAGGGCTTGGTCCGGGAACAGATCCTGGGTCGCGCGCTCCAGGAACACGAAGGTCCACGCGCCGACCACCGGCCCGAGCACCGTCGCGGTTCCACCGATCACGACCGCGACCAGGAAATTGATCGAGAGCTGGAAGGTCTCGACCCGGCCGGCATTCGCCAGGCCGGTCACCATCACGCCGACCGAACCGGCGATTCCGGCGTAGAGCGCGCTGATCGCGAAGCTCCCGACCTTGATCCGGGCAAGATCGATGCCGATCGTCGATGCCGCGGCGTCGTGATCGCGGACCGCGAGCAACGCGCGGCCGAAGCGTCCACGCACGAGATTCCACGCGAGGATGAACATCACGATCCCGATGGTGAGCGCGAGGTAATAGCGCCACTGGTCGTCGTTGGGCGCGAAGCCCTGAGCCCAACCGGGCGAAGTCGGCAACGGGGGCTGCACGAGCGTCGTGCCCCCCGTCCCGTGCACGTACTTGGTCACGAGGTCCGGAAACAGTGCCGCGAGCCCCAGCGTGATGAGCGCAAGGTAGAGACCCTTCACGCGCAGGGCCGGAAACCCGACCGCGGCGCCGACGACGAAGGACGCCACCGCCACGACCGGGAGCGTTGCCAGGAAGTCCCAACCGTGATCATTCATCAGGATGGCGGTGGCGTAGGCCCCGAATCCGAAGAACGCACCATGACCGATGGAGACCTGACCGTTGTACCCGGTGAGCAGGTTGAGTCCGAGGGCGGCGATCGCGATGTAGATCGCCTTGGCAAACAGGGCGGTGTCGGTCGCGCCGTAGTACTGCGGAAGCCAAGCGAGCACGCCGACCGTGAGGAGGGCGGCGCCCGCCCGGGTCCCGATGCCCAGTGCGCGGCCGCGCATCAGACGCGCTCCACTTGGGTCGAGCCGAACAATCCCGCGGGCTTCACCAGCAAGACGACGAGGATGATCGCGAACGGCACCACCAACTCGATGTTGTTGAGCGGCTCGATGTACTGGATCGTGAGGGCCCGTGCGATCCCGACGATCAAGCCGGCGACGACGGCGCCCAAGGGGCTGTCGAAGCCGCCGAGCGCCGCCGCGGCGAAGGCGAAGACCAGCACGCTCTGGAGCGAGGATGCCGTGAGCGCCTGCGTCGTCGGCACCACCATCGCGCCGGCCAAGGAACCCAACGCGGCCGAGAGCCCCCACCCGAACATGAGCATCGTTCCGACCCTCACGCCCAACAGCCGGCTGGCTTCGGGATTGTCCGCGACGGCCCGCAGGGCCAGACCGATCCGCGTGCGTTGGAACAGCACCCAGAGGGCGACGCACTCGAGCCCGAGGACGACGAGGATGCCGATGGTCTGCGCTTCGATCCGCAGCCCCCAGACATCCCAGACCGTGTCGGGGAAGGCGCTGCCGAGCTGCTTGGCGTCGGTTCCGAAGACCACCTGGGTGAGCGAGTTCAACGCCAGGAACAATCCCAGCGTCGCGATCACGATGACCAGTGGCGAGGCCTTCTCGAACGGACGGATGACAACGCGCTCGATCACGGCGCCCCCGACGAAGGACACCGCCACCGAGATCGCGATGGCCAGCCCGATCGAGAGGCCCTGATCGGCGAGCCACCAGGTGACGTAGGTCGAAAAGAGCGCCATCTCGCCTTGGGCGAAGTTGAGGATTCCCGTCGTCCGGAAGATGAGGACGATCGCGAGCGCGAGTGATGCGTAGATCGCGCCGGAACTCAGGCCGTTCAAGAGCTGGGAGAAGAACAGGTTCAGGTCCATCAGCGTCCGAGGTATGCCTTCCGGATCTCGCCGTCCCGGCTGAGATTCTCTGCGGTGCCGGATGCGACGATCTCGCCGGCTTCCAGGACGTACCCGCGGGCCGCCAGCTCCAGGGCGAGGGCCGCGTTCTGCTCGACGAGCAACATCGCGATCCCTCGTTCCCGGTTGACAGTCGCGAGCGTCTCGAAGAGCTGCTTGGTGACGAGCGGCGCCAGGCCGAGCGACGGCTCGTCGAGCAGGAGAAGCCGGGGTCGTGACATCAGCGAACGCGCGACGGCCAGCATCTGCTGCTCGCCACCGCTCATGGTCCCGGCGGTCTGGCTCCGGCGCTTGGCCAACGGCGGGAAGGTGTCGTACCACTCGGCCAGGTCCGCCGCGATGCCCTCCCGATCTCGGCGGGAGTACGCGCCCAGTCGCATGTTCTCGTCCACGGTGAGCCCGGCCAAGGTGCCGCGGCCTTGCGGGACATGGGACACCCCACGGTGCGCGATCGACTCCGGATGACGGCCCAGAATCGAAACGCCATCGAAGCGCAGCTCGCCCTTCGCGGCGACCAGCCCGGAGATCGCGCGCAGTGCCGTGGTCTTGCCGGCGCCGTTGGCACCGAGCACCACGACCACCTCGCCGGCATCGACCGTCAGGCTGATACCGTGCAAGACCTGGATCGGACCGTAGGCCGCCGAGAGGTCCACGACCTCGAGCAGGCTCACAGCTCCGCTCCCAGGTACGCGGCAATGACCTGCGGATCCTGACTCACCGCGTCGGCGGTCCCCTCCGCCAACTTGCGGCCGAGGTCGAGCACCACGACGCGATCGGAGATCGACATCACCAGGGGCATGTGGTGCTCGACGAGCAGGACCGTCAGTTCGAAGTCATCGCGGATCTGCCGGATCGTCCCGCCCAGCTCCTCCACCTCGCTGTGGGTCAACCCGGCCGCCGGTTCGTCCAGCAACAGCAGGCGAGGCTGCGAGGCCAGCGCACGAGCGATCTCGATGCGCTTCAAGGTTCCGTACGGCAGATCCGATGCCGGCTGGTCGCCGAGGTGGTCGAGCGAGAGGCGCTCGAGCAACTCGGACCCCTCCCGGGCCAACCGGCGTTCGCGTCGCGCCACTCCGGGCAGCCGGAGGGCATCGGACCACGCTCCACCCCGGCCCCGCGAGTAGGCACCCACCATCACGTTCTGCAGCACGGTCAACGCCGGGAACAATGCGAGGTTCTGGAACGTCCGCCCCACGCCCGCCCGGGCCACCCGATGCGGCGGGAGCGTCAGCAGTTCGCGACCGTCGAAACGGATCGAGCCCCGCTGCGGTGTGTAGACCCGGCTCACACAGTTGAAGAGCGTGGTCTTCCCGGCACCGTTGGGACCGATCAGCGCACAGATCTCGCCGGCCTCGACCGTGAACTCGAGGTCGTCGAGCGCGCGGATGCCACCGAACTCGAGTCCGACTCCGTCCACTTCAAGCAGGGCCACGCGTTCACCTCGGGTTGTCCGGCACGCGGGACCCTAGGTGCTGGACCGGACAATGTCTCCTGCCCTCCGACCCCGATCGATTCGGGAAACCGAATACCCGCGATGGGACCTCCGGCCCTGGTCGACCGGTTGGGCGTTCGACTCAGGAATCGGAGTGGACACCGCAGAGTGCGGCCACCCGGCCGAACAGCAACCGCTTGTGTTCGCCGATCACTCGCCGGTCCTTGCCCGCCATCGGTGACGCGAGGTCGACCGCGAGGTTCAGGAGCCGGGCCTCGTCGCTCGTGTCGGTCACGATGCCGAGGGCCATGGCGTCCTCGGCCGAATACCGCCGCCCGGTCATGATCGCATCCTGCGCGGCTTCCATCGGGATGCGCGCGGTGACCACCGCGGCCATCGCCTCGCTCAGGGGCAGGCCCAAGTCGACCTCGGGCAGGCACCAATAGCCACGATCGGCCCGCATGACGCGCACGTCGAAACAACACGACAGCATGGCGCCGGCCGCGAAGGTGTGCCCGTTGAGTGCAGCCACCGTGTACGCCGGCAGCAGCAACATCCGGCCGAACAATCGGGTGAGGAGATCGACGGTCGGTCCCGCCTCCTCGGGGGCGGCGGCGAACCGATCCAGGTCCAGCCCGTTCGAGAAGAACTTGCCCGCGCCCGTGACGACCACGGCGAGCGGACCCTCGATGGCCTCCAGCTGGTCGAGCGCGGCATGCCACTCGGTCATGGAATCGAGGTTGACGCGATTCTCACCATCGTCCCAGCGGACGATCTGTACCTCGCCGAGTTGTTCCAGATCGATGGCCACGGGTCTCCTTGAATACCGGTCAGAAGCCGAGAAAGCGGGCGAGGACGGCGTGGCAGCCCTCGACCGATTCTCGGGTCACGAACTCAGCCGCGGTGTGGGCGATCGTCGGATCGCCGGGACCGAAGTTCACGGCGGGGATTCCGTGCGCCGCGAAACGGGCGACGTCGGTCCAGCCGAGCTTCGGTCGCACTCCGAGATCGAACGAACCGACGAGTTCGGCCACCAACGGGTTCCACAGGTTGGGTGGCGCGGCGACCGACGCGTTGAGCACCTCGATCCGATCGGCACCCTCGAGCAGCGCCCGAGTCTGGGCTTCGGCCTCGGCGAGCGACACGCTCGGCGCGAACCGGCGATTCACCACCAGCGTGCACTCGTCGGGCACCACGTTGTTGGCGATCCCGGCCTCGATGCGCACGGCTTGGAGCGCCTGGCGGTACTCCAGGCCGTCCACCTCGACCGGACCCGGATCATTCGATGCGATCGCAGCCAGTGCGCCGACCGCGCGGTGGATCGCGTTCTTTCCCATCCAGGGTCGCGCGGTATGTGCCCGAGCGCCGCGGAAGGTCGCCCGGAGGTGCAACGTGCCCTGGCACCCGGCCTCGACCCAACCGTCGGTCGGTTCGAGGAGGATGGCGAGATCGGCGGCCACGAGATCCGACCGGTCGGCGAAGAGCGCCCGGAGTCCGTTGTGTTCCTCGGCGATCTCCTCACCCACGTAGAACACGAGGGTGACATCGAAGCGGGCATCGTCGGGCCGGGCCGCCACTGCTTCGGCGATGGCGAGCATGACCGCCAACCCGCCCTTCATGTCGGCCGTGGCGAGACCATGCAGCGTGTCGCCGTCCCGACGGGGCTGCTGGTTGTCATTCGGCGGCACCGTGTCGAGGTGCCCGCCGAGAAGCACCCGCTGGTCCCGCCCCAGTTCCGACCGGGCAACGACGTTGTCGCCCACCCGCTCGATGGGCAACGTCCCGGCCGTTTCGCGCAACCGGGTCTCCACCACGTCGGCCAGCGCCCGTTCGTCCAGGCTCACCGACGGGATCGCACACAACGATTCGGTCAGCGCCAGCAAATCCATCAGGTCGTGAGGCCCTTGTCGCGCAGGATCTCGTTGAGCTGCGCCTTGTCGTGCCGCTCGCCTTCGGTGAGTCGCTTGAGGATCAGGACGCACGGCAACCCGAACTCGCCACCCGGAAAGGACCGGGGCCGCGTCGCGTTGACCGTCACACACCAGTCGGGGATGATCCCGCGGGAAACCTCGGCGCCGGTCTCGGCATCGATCACGGGGATCGAACCCGACAGGATCGTGCCCGCACCGACGACCGAGCCGTTCCCCACCCGGGCCCCTTCGACGATCATGCTGCGCGAGCCGATCAACGCGTCGTCACCGATCATCACGGGGACGGCGTTCGGCGGCTCCAATACCCCACCGATCCCGACTCCGCCCGAGAGGTGCACCCGCTCACCGATCTGCGCGCACGACCCGACCGTGGCCCACGTGTCGACCATCGTGTCGGACCCGACGCGGGCGCCGATGTTCACGTAGCTCGGCATCAGGATCACGCCCGGGGCGAGGAACGCGCCCCAGCGGGCCGACGCCCCGGGGACCACTCGCACTCCCGCCGCCTCGTAGTGCTGCTTCAGCGGGATCTTGTCCCGGTACTCGAACGGTCCGAGTTCCATCGTCTCCATGTGGGTGAGTCGGAACAGCAGGAGAATCGCCCGCTTCAGCCACTGGTGCACGACGACGTCGTCTCCGACCCGCTCGGCGATCCGCGCCTCGCCCCGATCGAGCAGGTCGATCGCGGTGCGGACACACGCGCCGGCCTCGGCCTCGGACATCACCACGGTGACGTCGTCCCGATGCTCCCAGAGCGCGTCGATCTGTGCTTCGAGTTCAACCATGGGGCTCAGCGTAGGCAACCGCACCGACCCGGGCCGGTTTGGTTGCGCCTCTCCCCCACCACCCCCCACCTCTGAGCGTTTGGCGGCTGGTGGCGCGGTACGGCACACCACGCGCCAAACGCCGGGAAGTGGTTAGGTCCGGGCGTTGGTGGTGAGACGTTCGAGCACGAGTTCGAGTCGCTCGGTCGGCTGGGTGAGTGCAAGCCGGATGTGATCGGCCCCGGCCGCGCCGTAGAGGCTGCCCGGCGCGACCAACGTCCCGGCCTCCGCGAGTTGGGCCGCCAGCTCCCACCCGTCGTCGACCTGATCCTCGGAGTGCAGCCAGAGATAGAAGGGCGCCGGACCGCCGTCGTGCACCAGCCCGTGCGGAGCCAGGCCGGCGAGCATCAGCGCGCGTCGCTCCTCGTACCGCGCCCGTTGGGTCGCGACGTGGACGTCGTCGGCGAGCGCCGCCGCGGCCGCGGCCTGGATGGGCGCGGGCGTCATCAGCCCGGCGTGTTTGCGAACCTCTCCGAGATATCGGACGAGGGTCGGGTCACCGGCCACGAACCCGGACCGGAATCCGGCCATGTTCGACCGCTTCGACAGTGAGTGCACCGCGAGGACGCCGTCGACCCCGGCCGACAATGCGGTCGTGGGATCGCCGCCGGAGAACTCGGCGTAACACTCGTCGGCCGCGATCACGATCGAACGCTCCCGAGCCCACGCGACCGTCGCCATCACACTCTCGGGCGACGCGACCGCGCCGGTCGGGTTGCCCGGCTCGTTGGTCCAGAGCAACAACGCCCGGGCCGCGTCGTCCTCGCGGACGCGGCTGAGATCGAGATGCCAGGCGGCGTCGAGCGGCACGGGCACCGCGCGCAACCCGGCCAACTCCGCCCCCATCGCGTAGGTCGGGTACGACACCGCGGGGTACAACACCGTGTCCCGGCCGGGGGTGCGGAGGTTGAGCATCCGGGGCAGCGAGGCCACGAACTCCTTGGTCCCCACACACGCGAGGACCTGCTCCGGATCGACGGCAACGCCCAGCCGACGGTCGATCCATGCGGCCGCCGCGGCGCGCAGATCCGGCGAGCCGATGGTCGCCGGATACCCGGTGGCCAGCGGTGCCGCCTCGGCGAGGGCTGCGAGCACGAACTCGGGAATCGGATCGACCGGGTTGCCGATCGAACAATCGACGACACCACCGGGGACCGCATCGGCCAGACGTCGGTAGGCGTCGAGCCGATCGTGGGGATACGGAGGCGGTACGAACCCGGCCGCAGACATGGCGGCGAGACTACCGGCGGACCGGTGCAACGCCGTCGATGGACGTGATCAACGGTGCGAATCGACCAACGATCGCGTCCGGCAGGCGGGCCCGGACACGCGTGCCGCTGTCGTCGTGCACCGAAACCAGCACATCGCCCTCGCGATGCAGCGCGGCCAGCACGTCGCCGCGGTCGTACGGCACGTGGAGTTCCACGATGCTCGCCATGGCGCGCAGCCGCCGACCGATGCGGTCCAGCAACTCCTTGATCCCGACGCCGGCCCGGGCCGACACTGCGATCGCGTCGGGATGCATCCGCAGGAGATCGGCCACGACCTCGGGATCGGCAACGTCGGTCTTGGTGAACACCAGTTGCTCGGGGACCTCCCCGGCATGGATGTCGTCCAGCACCGCGCGCACGGCTCGGATCCGGCCGTCGGGGTCCGGGTCACTCGCGTCGACGAGGTGCAGCATGAGATCCGCGTCGGCCACTTCGTCCAGTGTCGACCGGAACGATTCGACGAGCTGGTGCGGCAGCCGCCGGACGAAGCCGACGGTGTCGGACAACAACACGGTCTCCCCGCCCGGCAATCGCAGCCGGCGCACAGTCGGATCGAGGGTCGAGAACAACCGGTCCTCGACCAGGACCGTCGCCTCGGTCAGACGGTTCAGGAGGGTCGACTTCCCGGCATTCGTGTAGCCCACGAGCGCGACGGTGCTGAGCGATCGCCGTAACCGCGCCTTGCGCTGGGTGTCCCGGGTCTGGGCGAGCCCGACCAGATCACGTTCGAGTTTGTTGAT
>JAENVU010000430.1 GCA_016650415.1 Acidimicrobiia bacterium | reverse complement strand
TCCGCGGCGACACTCAACGATGCCCGGCGAGCCGCGCGGCGCACCACCTCGATCGGAACATCGATCGTGATGTCCTGGGTTCCGGGCGCGTCGAGCGGAGTCGACCCGCGTGTGTGTCCGGAGTACGTGCGCAGCCAGCCGGTGCCGCGGTCGACGAGTTCGGACCACGGTTGCAGATAGTCGAGCAACAGCATCGAACCCCGCCGCAGAATGCTCGCGGACTGCACGATCCATTCGCTGACTTCGAGGGCCGTCGGCAGCCGGGCCCCGATCGGCGCATCGACCTCCGCGACACACTCGGCGAGGTGAGGTGCCGCCGGGATCAACACCTCGATGAAGTGCTCGTCGGGATCGAGACCGACCCGCACCTCGGCCCAGCCCGGCTCCGTGCGCTCGAGCAGGTCGAACGCCAGGTTGTCGAGCAACTCGTTCGCCAGGATGACGCCGTCGATCGACCGGGCGGGCATGGCATCGAGCGCGCTCACGATCGGGCCGAGACCGCCGACGAGTTCCGGCGCCTCGCCCGCGTCGAGAACCGCGGCAGGACCCAGCACGTCCGCGAACGGTTCGAGCGTCAAGCGCTCGGCCTGCTCCTCCCGGAGGGCGGCACTGCGCTCGACCAACACGATGTGCAACGCCGGCGCGCAGGCGGGGGCGGCGCGCAGGACCTCCCGAGCCAGCCGGCCGTTCCCGGCTCCGGCATCGACCACGATGAACGGATCCGGCCGGCCGAGCCGCTCCCACTCGCGGTCCAGGAACCGGGCCACGCACCCGCCGAAGAGCGGGCCGACTTCCGGGCTGGTGATGAAGTCCCGACCACCGCGACCCGCACCGCCACCGGAGGCGAAGAACCCGCCCGGCCCGTAGAGCGCGGCCTCGACGAACGCGTTGAACGGAATGGGCCCTTCGCGATGGATGCGCTCGACGATGAGCGAGCGGGGCGGTGCGTCCGAATCGGTCACGGGCCGGGGCTAGCCGCCGGCCGCGAGGTCACCCAGACGTGCGAAGAGCTGCGGGTAGACACCGACCGCGATCACGATCGCGGCACAGATCACCACGGCCGCGTTGAGGGCGACCGGCGTCCGGATCGGGTGAACGTCGGCACCCTCGGGCGGCTGGTGGAACCACATCTCCCGTGCGACCCGGGCGTAGTAGAAGAACGCGATCACCGAGCTCACCGCGGCGAGCGCCGCGAGGACCGTTGCCGCCGGGGTGTTGGCGTCGAGCGCGGCCCGGAACATCGTGAACTTGGCGAACCATCCCGCGAACGGCGGGACCCCGGCTAACGAGAACAGGAACATCGACATCACGATCGCCATCCCCGGGGCGTACTGACCGAGGCCGGCGAAGCTCGTGATCTCGGCACTGCGAGTCCGGCGCGCGAGCGCGATCACGATCGCGAAGGCACCGAGGTTCATCGCGCCGTAGATCAGGGTGTAGATGACGACGGACTGGATCGACGACGTCCACGCGCCGCCGTCGGATGCGACGGCGAAGGGCACCAGGATGAACCCGCCCTGGGCAATGGACGAGTACGCCAGCATCCGCACGATGTTGGTCTGGCGGAGCGCAACCAGGTTGCCCAGGATCAACGACGCGGCGGCGAGGCCCCACAACACCGGCTGGAACATGGCGGAGTTCGGACTGAACCCGAACCACACCACCGAGAGCAACGCGACGAACCCACCGACCTTCGACGCGACCGAGAGGAAGGCGGTCACCGGCGTGGGGGCTCCCTCGTAGGTGTCGGGGGCCCAGAAGTGGAACGGCACCGCGCTCACCTTGAACGCGAAACCGGCGATCGTGAGGAAGCCCGCGACGATCAGCAACGGCGAATCGAGCGTGCGGACCTTGTCGGCGATCTCGCTGAGCAGCGTGGAGCCGGTGAGGCCGAACACCAGCGACATGCCGTAGAGCATCACGGCGGACGACATCACACCGATCAGGTAGTACTTGATCGCCGCTTCGTTGGACTTCGGATCGTGCTTGCGCCACCCGGCGAGCACGAACGTGGGGATCGAGATCGTCTCGAGCGCGACGAAGATCGAGATCAGGTCCCGGGCGCTCGACATCACGAGCATCCCGAGCACCGACGTCAGCAGCAGGACGTAGAACTCGCCCTGGTAGTAGTCGCCGTCTCCGATGTAGTCGACCGAGAGCAGCATCGAGATGTACGCGGCGGCCAGGAAGAAACCCTGGAACACGAGCGAGTAGGGGTCGACGACAAATCCGCCGTTGAACATCTCCCGGGTGCCGCCGTCGACCGCGAGCGTGATGATCGGAATCATCGCCGCGAGCACGCCCAAGGAGGCGATCTGCTGCGTGCGGAACCGACCGCGGTACTCGAAGAAGAAATCGGCGATCAGCACCGCGACGATCGTCGCCGTGATGATGATCACGGGCGCGATCGCGTGGAAGTCCCAACCGGGGTTCATGACCCGCCCGCTCTCTGCCGGGCACCGAGACGCTGCATCACTGCACTAGCCCCCGAAGCCCTTGGCAATGGTCGAGGTGATCTGATGCACACCGTCGTTGGTCAAGGAGAAGATCGTGTCCGGGTACACACCGAGCAGCACGATCATCAGCAGGATGGGCGTCCACGCGATCCACTCGAAGATGCCGACGTCGTGGATGTGCGCGTCGGCGAACTCATCCTTCGGTTCCCCGAACGCGACGCGTTGGTACATCCACAGGAGATAGCCCGCGGCGAGGACGGTCCCGATGGCGGCCACGACCATGAAGCCGCGGAAGAGACCGGCGGACAGTCCTTCGGCCGGCTGGTACGCCGACAGGACGGCCGGGAACTCGCCCCAGAATCCGGCCAGACCCGGCAGACCGAGTGAGGCCATCGCGCAGAATCCCAGGATCCAGCCCATCTTCGGAGCCTGTTTCAACAGACCTCCGAGCCGACTCATCTGGCGAGTTCCATAGGTGTGCTGCACCGATCCGGCGAGGAAGAAGAGCATGCCGGTGATGAGACCGTGGGCGACCATCCCGAAGATCGCCGCGTTGAGGCCGAAGTCGGTGAGGGTCGCGATGCCGAGCATCACGAAGCCCATGTGGGCCACCGACGAGAAGGCGATGAGCCGCTTCATGTCGGTCTGGGCGAGACAGCACAACGCCCCGTAGATGATGCCGATGACCGCGAGGCCGCCGATCCACGGCGCCCACACGTGCGCGGCGTGGGGCAAGGTGGGCAACGCGATCCGGATGAATCCGTAGGTGCCGAGCTTCAGCAGGATCGCGGCCAGTAGCACCGAGCCCACGGTCGGCGCCTCGGTATGCGCATCGGGAAGCCACGTATGGAACGGGAACATCGGCACTTTGATCGCGAAGCCGAGGAACAGGCCACCGAAGATCAAGGTCTGGGTCGACTCGACGATTCCGCTCCCGGCCATCTTCGAGAGAGCGGGGATCTGGAACGTGCCCTGGATGAAGAACAGCGCCAGGAAGCCCAACAACATCAACGCGGACCCGAACAGCGTGAAGAGGAAGAACTTGATCGACGCGTACTCTCGATTCGGTCCGCCCCACACCCCGATCATGAAGAACATCGGGAGCAGGACGATCTCGAAGAAGATGAAGAAGAGGATCAGGTCCTCGGCGAGGAACGTGCCGTTCATGCCGACCTCGAGCAGCAGGATCAGCGCGAGGAACCCCTTCGGGTTGTGCGGCTCCGGGAAGTGGTTCCAGGAGTAGATGATGCACAGCACCGTGATGAACATCGAGAGGATGAGCATCGGCAGCGAGATGCCATCGAGGCCCAGGTGGTACCGGGCCTTGATGACCGAGATCCAGGCCTTGTTCACCCCGAACTGGAGGTCGCCCGCCTTGTCGTAGTTGAAGTCCGCGAGGATGCCGATGCCGACCGCGAGCGTGACCAAGCTCGTGCCCAACGCCACCACCTTGGCGAGCTGCTCCTCGGCCTTGGGCAGGATCAGCAAGATCCCGAGCCCTACGGCCGGCAGGAAGATCGCCAGCGTCAACGCCCAATCATGGAACCAGTTCATTCTCGTCTTCCCTTAACCGAAGATGGCGAGCGCGAGGGCGATGAGCCCGACCGCGGCAAACAGCATGAGCGCATAACGCTGCACGCGACCCGACTGCAAAGGACGAAGCGCGCCACCGGCGCGATCCGTTTCCCGTGCGATTCCATTCACCGCACCGTCGACCACCAGCTGGTCGACGTCGCGGTACACCACGCGACCAAATGCGGCCGCGCTCTTGCCGACGCCGTTGACGACGCCGTCGATCACATTCATGTTGATCCAGTACGCGGCCCGCCCGACCGGTCCCTTGATACCGGCGACGATCACGTCCTCGTACAGGTTGTCCAGGTAGAGCTTGTTGACGAGGAGCGAATGGCCGGCCTCGAGCGCCGGGCTCCGATCCGTGAGGCCGCGGAAACCTTGCATTTCCTTCCGCTCGAACCAGAACGCGGCGGCGATCCCGACCGCGGTCAGCACCACTCCGAGGGAGAGCGCCGCGAGGCCGTAATCGAAGTTCGGCAGGAAGATGTTCTCGGGGAACGCCACCCGCGGCTCGATGTACTGGGCAAACTTCTCGACGCCGAATGGTGCGGCGTTGGCCAACCCGGCGACGACACTGAAACCGGCCAGCACGATCAGCGGGATGGTGATGGCCTTGGGCGACTCTTCCGGGTGATGGTGACCGCGGTACTCACCGAAGAAGGTGAGGTACACGCACCGGGTCATGTAGGCCGCGGTCATGAGCGCGCCGACGAGGCCGACGATCATGAACAGCGCGTAGCCGTTCTGCCCGGCGGTCGCGAGGATCTCGTCCTTGGACCAGAACCCGGCGAGCGGGAAGATCCCGGCCAGGGCCAACGATCCGATCATGAACGTGACGTAGGTGATCGGCATGTACTTGCGCAGCCCGCCCATCTCCTTCTTCATGTCGAAGGAGTGATGCGAGCCGGAGTGGCTGACCGAGCCGGCGCCGAGGAAGAGCAGCGCCTTGAAGAACGCGTGCGTGAAGAGGTGGAACACCGCGCCGACCCACGCACCGACGCCGAGGCCCATCACCATGTAGCCGAGCTGACTGATCGTCGAGTACGCGAGGACCTTCTTGATGTCGTCCTGGACGAACGCCAGCGCGGCGCCGATGATGATCGTGATCCCACCGATGAGCGCCATCGGGTTGATGCCACCGTCGTGGATCGAGAAGCCCTGCCAGAACACTCCGTACAGGCGGGCGCCGAGATAGACGCCGGCGACGACCATGGTCGCGGCGTGGATAAGAGCCGACACCGGTGTCGGGCCGGCCATCGCGTCGGGCAGCCAGGTGTGGAGTGGGAACTGACCGCTCTTCCCGATGATGCCGAGCAGCAGACACGAGGCACCGACCACCCAGATCGTGTGGCCACCGATGCCCCCGAGTGCGGCCTCGTTGATCTTGCCGATGTCGAAGGTCTGGCCCGCGGCGAAGAAGGTGACGATCACACCGATCAGGAGACCGATGTCACCGGTCCGCGTGGTGAGGAAGGCCTTGAGCGCAGCGTTGGTGTTGGCCTTCTCTTCCCACCAGTGGCCGATGAGCATGAACGAGCAGAGCCCGACCAGCTCCCAGCCGACGAGCAGCTGCAAGGTGTTCGACGCGACCACCAGCGTGAGCATGGAGGCCGTGAACAGGCTGAGCGCGGCGTAGAAGTAGGTGAAGCGCTCGTCGTCGTGCATGTACGCCGTCGAATAGATGTGTACGAGCAGCGAGATCAGCGTGACGACGAAGAGCATCATCACCGCGAGCCCGTCGATGCGGGTCCCGACCGAGAACTCCAACCCGCCGTTGCGCCACCAGGTCGTCGCGTGGATGACCGGTTCGACGATC
>JAENVU010000429.1 GCA_016650415.1 Acidimicrobiia bacterium | reverse complement strand
GTCGCCTGGATCTGCGACGCGACCAACTCACCGAGGAGATAGTTCTGGTAGTACACCGGCGCCAACGCGACGTGGAGCTTCGCGGCCCAGTCCGGAGCGTCGCGTCCGTCGGGGCGGGTCAAGAGTTGGAAGCGTTCGACGAGGTCCCACCAGCGCCGGTTGTGATCGGCGTCCGGATCGGCGTAGAAACCGCGTTCGAAGTTGGTCATGACGAGTACCCAACGGGCGAAGACGAGCAGCGCGGTACGTCGCCGGTCGGACAACGCCGCGACTGACGCGGCGACGGTCTCGGGATCCAGACCGAGCACCTCGACCAGCCATTCGGGATCGAGGGTCAGGCGGCCGAAGAGCATGGCGATGCCTTCGGTCGTCAGCGGATGCATCGTCCGCACCGGCCAGGGGAGCGCATGATCGACACCCGCGTCGTAGATCGCGTGTCCGAACTCGTGCAGCATCGTCTCCGACCAGTAGACGCCGGGCACGTTGTTGCAGAGGACTCGAATGTCACCGGCGCGGTCGATGTCGATGCAGAACGCGTGTTGACTCTTCCCCCCACGCGGCTCCAGATCGCTGCGGGCCAGGATGGGATCGATGTCGATGCCGATCCCCGTGTAGGTCCGGCGGGTGATGTCGATCAGGTCGACCGATTCGAACCAGGTGTCGAGGTCGAGCTCATCGCCACCCGGTGCACTCTGGAAGAACGGATCGTCGTAGTGCCACGGCCGGAGTTCGGCGGGTGGGCAACCGAAGCGCTCCGCCCGAACCCGGTCGTCCTCCGCCTTCCAAGCGGCGAACGGCTCGCGGGTCGCGGCATCGATGGCTTCGAGCGTCGCGAACAGATCCGTCTCGTCGAGTTCGGACGTCTCGAGTGCCAGCGCGAAATAGTCGCGGCTCCCGAGTTCGCGCGCCGCCCGGTTGCGGAGATGGGCGAGCTCCCGGACCTCGGCTGCGACCGAGGTACCGACCTGCTTCGACGCCTCCCAGGCTGCCTGCCGCGCGTCGCCGGAGTCGGAGTGCCGGAGTATCTCGGCCAGGTGGTTGTCGTCCACCGCGGCGCCCGCGAGCACCGGGCGGAACGAGTTGTAGGCGCCGTCGAGACGAGCTTCGAGGCGCGCGATCTCGTCTCGGAGGGTCGGGGGTATCTGATGGGGGCGCATCCGATCGATCAGCACGTCGCGCTGGCGACGTTCCCCCGACCCTCCGACGGTCGTCGCTCGGAGCCGATCGAAGAGATCGGCGTCTCCGAGCACGGTCCGGATGGCGATGTCGGCGTCGATCCGGGCGGCCTCGTGATCGGGACTCACGTCGGTACTCGCTCGCCACCAGGCGACGTTGGCCGCGTCGTCGAGGGGCTGGAGTCGATCGGTCAGCGCGCCGAGCAGGGGAGCGAGATCTTCCATTGCGCGCAGTGTAGGAGCCCCGTCCGGCCGAGCGAGCGCCTCGGATAGGGTCCCGCGACCCCGAGCGAGGAGTCCTCATGACCGGATGGAGATTCGGCGCGTTCGCGCCCCAAGGTTGGAAGACGGAACTGGCGTCGATCGACGGTGCGGCCGCGCAATGGCAACGCTGTCTCGACACGACGCTGCTGGCCGAGGAACTCGGGTACGACTCGATCTGGGTCTACGACCACTTCCACAACGTGCCGACGCCGGCGCACGAAGCCGTCTTCGAAGCGTGGACGACGATGACCGCGCTGGCCCAGGCAACGACCCGAATCCGGCTCGGCCAAATGGTGAGCTGCACCTCGTACCGACCTCCGACGCTCACCGCCAAGATCACCAGCTCCCTCGACGTCATCTCCGGGGGTCGCCTGGAGTGGGGCGTGGGCGCGGGGTGGTACGACCACGAGTACCGCGCCTACGGCTACGAGTTCCCCTCCCCGAAGGTGCGCATCGGGATGCTGCGCGAAGCCGTCGAGGTCGTGAAGCTGATGTGGTCGAAGGCCGACATCAACTACGACGGGCGCTACTACCAAGTGGCCGGCGCGCAGTGCGACCCGAAGCCGCTCCAGACGCCACATCCTCCAGTGTGGATTGGCGGCGGGGGTGAGCAGCTGACCCTCAGAGTCGTCGCGCGGTTGGCCAATGTCTCGAACTTCGGTGGCAAGCCCGACGAGTGGAGGCACAAGCGAGAGGTCCTCCAAGGCCACTGCCGCGACGTCGGCCGCGATGAGGACGAGATCGTGAAGAGTTGGAGCCCGGAGCTGCTCCTGCGCGACACCGAAGCCGAGGCTCGCGCGTTTCACGACGCGCGCCGCGAGACCCAACCCTGGTTGGAGGAGTGGGAGTCGTACCAGCTCGGCAACCTGGCCGGGACCGCCGAACAGGTCCTGGAGCGACTCGCGATCTACGGGGATCTCGGGTGCAGCTACGCGGTGCCGTGGATGCCGGATTATCCGGGCGAGGAGACGCTGCGCCGGTTCGCGACCGACGTCATGCCCGCGCTTGGGCCTTCGTGAATGCGTTCACGCCTCACCGAAACCAGAGGCGTTGATAATCACGACTCATCGGATGGACCAACAGCACGACGAGTATGACGGCGAAGGCGAAGGTGATGATCTGCGGGTACCCGAAGATGTTTCCGCCGAAGATGCCGAGCCAGAAGAGGACCTGGAGTACCGCCGCCGCGATCGCCACGACAAAGCCCCACTTCTTTTCGTTCGCCACGCCGAAGCCACCGAGGCCCAGGGCGACCGAAATGAAGATCAGCTGGCGGTAGCCACCGCTGTCGAGCAGCCCGAACACCGCATCCACGTAGCAGAGCAGTGTGGCGCTGACGAGCGTCTGGGGTTGGGCCTGGTTGAGGAAGCGGACGTCGTTCACGGCTGCATTCTGGCCGAAGTGGCGTCGTCGGGCGCGGTCGCGCGCTCGCGGAGCTGGCCGCACGCGGCATCGATGTCGGTACCACGGTTGCGCCGGACCGTTGCATTGAGTCCGTGATCGGCGAGCAATTCGGCGAACTCGCGGATCCGGGAGCCGAGTGGTGCGCGACCCGCGTAGTCCTGGGTGGGGTTCAGCGGAATGAGATTCACGTGGGCGCCGAGCGGACCCATCGGCCGGAGCAACTCGGCCAGACGCACTGCGTGTTCCGGTTGGTCGTTGACGCCTTCCACACACGCGTACTCGAACGTGACCCGGCGGCCGCGCGCGCGGGCGTACTCGTGCGCGGCGTCGATCAGTTCGGTCAGGGGATACCGACGATTGACCGGAATCATCGAGCTGCGGAGGTCGTCGTCGGCGGCATGCAGCGACACCGCGAGCGTCACCGGTATCTCCTCCCGTGCGAGGCGGCGAATCCCGGGAACGATCCCGACCGTCGAGATCGTGATGCGCCGGGCGGAGATGCCGAGATCGCCGTGGAGTCGTTCGACTGCCGACCAGGTCGCGTCGTAGTTCGCGAGTGGCTCGCCCATCCCCATGAACACCACATTCGAGACGCGCTCCGAGCTCGCATGCGCGGCGACGAGGACCTGCTCCACGATCTCGCCCACGTGAAGTTGACGATCGAATCCGGCTTGACCGGTGGCACAGAAGGTGCACCCCATCGCGCAACCGGCCTGCGAGGACACACAGACCGTCGCGCGCCCGGGCGAGATCATCAGCACGGTTTCCACCTGCAGCCCGTCGGCCGCGGTGAGCAACCACTTGACGGTCTGGTCATGGTCGCCCCGCCGTTCCAGGGTCGGGGTGAGCGCCAACGGGAAGGCCGCCGCCACGGCGGTGCGCAGTGACGCCGGCAGGTTGGTGGCATCCTCCAACGGCCGACGCTGCGTGTACAGCGCATCCCAGATCTGCTGGACCCGGTAGCTCGGTTCGCCCGCCGCCTCGATCCATGCCGCGTAGTCGTCACGCGTTGCGGCGTATCGAGTCGTGGTCACGATGATGTCCGATCGAGGGTCAGGGCTGTGTCGGTTCGCCGGGGAACGAAGCCCAGTGACGAGTAGAGCGAGACCGCCGGGTCGTTGTCGGCGGCAACGTAGAGGATGGCACGTCGGGCCCCCCGTCGCGCGTTGAGATCGGCGAGTCCGGCCAGGACCAGCGCCCGGCCGAGACCGAGTCCCTGGGCTCCGGGATCG
>JAENVU010000428.1 GCA_016650415.1 Acidimicrobiia bacterium | reverse complement strand
GCAAAGAGCCGTAACCGCGGAGCGCGGGCCATCACTTCGGCCGCCAACGTCGGGCACCCCCAATGGCCGACCAGGATCTCTGCCTCATGGAGCGCCGCCGTCGATCGATCGTCGTCGAACGTGGAGAACGGAACGCGGTCGATGATGTCGCCCACCGCATCGAGCCGCGCGAGCTGCTCGGCGGTGAAGAGATGGTCGACCATGCCGTCGAGCATGCCCAGGATGATCTTCGGTCCGGCCATGCCGTCACTTCCGCTCGATGCTGTGCGCCATAGCTAGCACGCGCCCGCTCGGTGCGTTGCGGCTGACCTCGGAAATATGGGACGATTCACCCCTTCGGGGAAGGGGTTCGGATGCGGAAATCCGTCATCGTCGCGCTGTTGTTGGCCATGGTCGCGACAAGCTGCCGTGTGCTGTTGGTCCCCGACCCGCCCGGCCCCCGCAGCCACGACGGCTTCGTCGAGGCGAACTACTGGCGCGCCCGCCAGAACTCCTACCTCGATTTCGCGTCGACGCAGTTCTCGCCCGGGTCGCCGACCAACCTCATCGCGAACGCCGAACACTCGCGGCGCACCGGCACACCGTTCAACACCGCCGGCATCTCGGTAGCCGACTACGCGAACTCGTTCTCCCGCATGGACAACTTCGTCGACACCGCCGATTTCGACCTGACCTACATCATGAACCTCTGGTACGGCTACCGCGATCTCCTCCCGGCCGATCTCAATGCCGCGATGGAGAGCCACATGCGCTCGTTCAAGTACTGGTTCACCGACCCGCAGCCGACCGGCACCGTCGACCAGCGTTACTACTGGTCCGAGAACCATCGCCTCCTCTTCAACGCCGACGAGTACCTCGCTGGCCAGGCGTTCCCGACCGACGTCTTCAGCTCCGACGGCAACACCGGCGCCTGGCACAAGGAACGGGCTCGTGGCTTCATCAACGACTGGCTGAACGAGAAGATCAAGTTCGGCTTCACCGAGTGGCACTCGGACGTCTATTACCAGAAGACGTTCGACGCGTTGATCACCGTCGTCGAATGGGTCGACGACCCGGCCATCGCCCGCCGCGCGTCGATGGTGCTCGACCTCCTCCTGTTCGACATGGCGATGAACAACCAGAAGGGCAACCTCGGCGCCACGCACGGCCGGTCCTACATGAAGGACAAGAGCCAGGCCGTCGATCAGGACGTGTTCAACCTCAACAAGGTCCTCTTCGACGACACGACCTTCGGGTACACCTCCACCGGCGATGCGGGCGCCGCGCTCATCGCCCGCGCCCGCAAGTACCGCGTGCCCGCGGTGATCCTGCGGGTCGCGCAGTCGAAGCACACGACCGTGGATCGGGAACACATGGGCGTCGCGCTCGACGCCGCGGCCCCCGTCGATCACAGCCAGACCGGCGTCGACGGCTATTCGTTCTCCGACCCGAAGAACGTGGCCTTCTGGTGGGAACGGGGCGCGCAGACCGCGTGGCAAATCGTGCCGCTCACCCTGGACACGCTCGACAGCACCGGACTGTGGGAGTCCGATTTCTACTCGCCGTTCAAGCCGATCGCGGACCTCACCGGAGGCGACCGCGCGGCCGCGCAAGACCTGTCCCAGGCCCTCGAACCCATGCTCGGGTTTGCGCTCCTCACCGCGGTCGACACCTACACCTACCGCAGCGATTCCGTCATGCTCTCGACGGCGCAGTCGTACCGGCCGGGCAAGTTCGGCGAGCAAGCGCACATCTCGCAGGCCACGCTCGACGAGCAGGCCATCGTGTTCACGACCCACCCCAAGAACGAGCCGCAGTCGGGAACGGCGTGGCCCGACAGCGACGGCTACTGGACCGGCAACGGGTCCATGCCACGCGCCGCGCAGCACGGGGCCCTGTCGATGAGCCTCTACGCCCCGGCGTTCGAAAGCCCCGGCCCGCCCTTCACCGCATTCCGGTATCTCGACTACACCCACGCCTACTTCCCGCAGGAGCGGTTCGACGAGGTCACCCAGAATGGCAACTGGACCTTCGGCCGCAAGGGCGACGGCTACGTGGCGCTCTACTCGTGGCGTCCGGTGCACTGGCGGACCTACACCGACCCGGCCATCCACACGCACGGGTTGACCCAGCCGTTCGATCTCGTCGCCGACGGTGGCGCCGACAACGTCTGGATCACCCAAGTGGGCGACACCAAGACCTTCGCGAGCTTCGCGGCTTTCCAAGCGGCGGTCGCCGGCGGCGCAGTCTCGGTGAACCCGCGTCCCGCCAACGGTGCACTCGCCGGAGGTTTCGACGTGAGCTATGCGTCACCGACCGAAGGCAACGTTGCGTTCGGCACCACGGGGAGCCTGATGGTGAAGGGTGCGAACGTGGCCCTCGACTCGGGCAAGCGGTTCGACAACCCGTGGGCACTCGCCGACGTCGGTGCGCAGCAGATCACCGTTGCCGACGCCGCGGGCGGCCTGAAGCTCGACTTCGCCGCCAACACGCGGACCGTCAGTTCGAAGAAGGCCAAGCACGACGACCATCGCCGTGACGACAAGCATGGACACGGCGATGATCACCGCGGGCGTGACTGAGCGCCGCCGCTAGTCTCCCGGCCGTGAGCCGACCGGGAGCCGACCAACCATGACCCATGCGCTCGGCATCGATGTCGGCACCACCAACGCCAAGGTCGCGTTGGTCGACGAGCAGGGCACCCTCGTCGCCGCGGCCGCTCGCCCGATCACGACCACGCGCGACGGCGAACGCGCCGAACAGGACCCGGGCCAGATCTGGCAGGCGGTCGTCGACGGCATCCACGAGGTGGTCGCCGCGGCACCGAGCGCGGCGGCCGACATTGCCCATCTCGGCATCGACAGCCAGTACTCGTCGACGGTGCCCGTCGACGCCGAAGGTCGCGCCGTCGGGCCGCTCATCATGTGGCTCGACTATCGGGGCTCCGACTACTGCCTCGAGATTCTCGGCCGCGAGCCCGAATCGTTCATGACGTTCATCGAGCACCAGGGCATCCCACCCATCGGGGGTGGGCTCTCGCTCTCGCACATGCTCTGGTTCCAGCACGACGCGCCGGAGATCCACGCGGCCACCACGGCATACCTCGAGGTGATGGACTTCGTCGCCGCGCAGCTCACCGGGGTCGTCGCCGCGAATCAGTGCACTCAGTTCGCCTCCCAGCTCGTCGACAACCGCACGCTCGGCCTCACCGAGTACGACACCGATCTGGTCGCGATGAGCGGGATCGACCCGACCCGGTTGCCACCACTGATGCCCGTCACCGAACCGGTCGGCCGGATTCGGGCCGACGTCGCGGCGCTCCTCGGCCTGCCCACCGACGTGACGGTGCACGCCACGATCAACGACAGCCACGCCGGCGCGGTCGCGACCGGAGCGCGCCGGAATGACCGCATCGGGCTCATGATCGGTACGACGTCGGTCATGCTCGACACCACCGATCACCATGGCACCGACCTCGATCACGAGGTGCTCTCGATGCCGAGCCCATTCGCCGGTGAGTACCTCGTCTGGGCCGAGAACGGCCTCGGCGGCAAAGTCGTCGAGCACGTGCTCGGCACCATCGTCCACGCGCACGACGAGCTCGGCGATCATTCGACGCCCGACCAGTTCGCGCACCTCGACCAGCTGCTGGCCTCGGTGCCGCCGGGAAGCGGGGGGGCAATCTTCCTCCCGTGGCTGGCGGGTTCACTCGCCCCCAGCGCGAACGGGACGATGCGCGGCGGGTTCCTCAACCTCTCGCTCGACACCGAACGGCGCCACCTCGTACGCGCCGTCATCGAAGGGGTGGGATTCAACCTGGGCTGGTTGCTCCCCATCGTCGAAGACTTCTCGGGTCATCACGACCAGGCCGTCGTCTTCGGTGGCGGGGCCGCTCGATCGGCACAGTGGGTGCAAACCCTCGCCGACATCCTGAACCGACCGGTCAGCCCGGTGGCCGATCCCCATCAGATGATCGCCCGCGGCACCGCGCTCCTCGCGTTGGTCCGCGGTGGCGCCATCGCCGAGGCCGATCTCGACGAACTGGTCGCGACCACCACGACCGTCGATCCGCGACCCAAACACCGTGCCACCTACGAGCTGATGCAGACTCAGTTCATCGCGGCGTTCGAGGCGCTGACCCCCATCTCCGCTGCACTCAATTCCTGACCCCAAGGAGCCCCTGCCATGGCTGCGTACCCGTACGCCGACCGATTCCCGATCCTGCGCGGCATGCCGTCCGAAGGACGCGACCGCAATGCGATCGTCTCCGAACTGCGGGAGATCGCGACCGCCGAGGACAAGACCTGGGAAACCGGCAAGTGCTCGGGGACCATGTACTGCGGCGACCACGACCACTACGACTTCATGAACGAAGTCTTCGGGATGTACAGCCACATGAACGTGCTCCAGCGCGACATGTGCCCGAGCGCGACGCGCTTCGAGGGCGAGATCATCGCGATGGCGCTCGACCTGATGCACGGTGACCAGGCCGAGAGCGCCGACGACGGACCGGTGGGTCTCATCACGTCGGGCGGCTCGGGCAGCATCCTCCACGCGGTGCTCGCGTACCGAGAGTGGGCGCAGAACCTGAAGGGCATCGCGCGTCCGAACATCATCAAGCCCGAAACCGCGCACCCCGCGTTCAACAAGGCGTGCCATCTCGTCGGGATCGAACTCCGCCAGGCGCCGATCGACCCGGTCACTGCCCAGGCCGACCTCGGCGCCGTCGCGGAACTCATCGACGACAACACCGCGGCCCTCATCGGATCCGCGTGCAACTACGGCTACGGCACGATCGACCCGATCGCCGAAATGGGTCAGCTCGCCCTCTCGAAGGACATCGGGCTCCACGTCGACGGCTGCCTCGGCGGGTTCATCCTGCCGTGGGGTGAGCAGCTGGGCTTCGACATCCCGCCGTTCGACTTCCGGGTTCCCGGCGTCACCAGCATCTCGGCCGACACGCACAAGTACGCCTACGGGCTCAAGGGCACGTCGGTGCTGCTGTTCCGTGATCGCAGCCTGCGCAACGGCCAGTACTTCTATCTGACCGACTGGACCGGCGGGAAGTACTGCTCACCGGGGATCGACGGTTCCCGATCCGGCGGACTCCTCGCCGCCACCTGGGCCGGCATGGTCTCACTCGGACGCGAGGGCTACCTGCGGTACGCGAAGTTGATCTTCGAAACCGCGTACAAGATGCAGGACGCGGTGAAGGCCCATTCCGAGTTGCGACTGATCGGTTCGCCGACGTTCTGCTTCAGCTTCACCTCGGACGAGTTCGACATCTACCACGTCAACGATTTCATGCGGAAGCGTGGTTGGCGCTTCAACGGGCAGCAGTACCCGAACGCGATCCACATGGCAGTGACGCGGCCCCAGACCCAGGACGGTCTGGCCGACACGTTCGCCACCGATCTCGACGACGCCGTCCTGTACGCCATCGAGCACAAGGACGACCCCGCCCAGAGCAGTGGTATCTACGGAGGGATCCCCGGCGGCCCGACCGCCGACACCACGACCTTCATCGAGTCGATCATGGCCTCGATGATGGACGAGCAGCAGGCGCTCCCCCCACTCCCGGCCTGAGCTACCCGACTGGACTCCTGACGCACTCCGCCCCGGAGCTACGGGGGCCCGCGGGTCTCCCAGGGGTAGTCGGGTTGGAAGGTCCAGGTGCCGGGTTCGGGACCGCGGCTGAGGGTCCAGCCGTGGTCGAGCATGCGGTGGTGTCTTCGGCACACTGATGCGAGGCTGTCGAGGTCGGTCGAACCACCGCCGACGTAGGCGATGATGTGGTGGGCGTCGGTCCAGCGCGCGGGCCGGCCACAGTCGGGGATCACACACCCGCGGTCGCGGTGTCGTAACGCACGTTTCTGGGCCGGGGTCGCGAGACGCGTGGTCCGGCCGACGTCGAGGACCTCCGATCCCGATTTCACGACCCGCCGCAGCACCGCAGTCGTGAGCCACCGGCGGACGAGGGAACTCTGGACCGGTCCGTACCCCTCGACGTGGCACCGCAGGTCGCGGAGATCGGACGGCCAGACACCGGCCATCGTGCGCTGGTCGACGATGACGTCGATGTGCTTCTCGGCCGGTGGCCGATCCCCGAGGAGCAGGGCAATCATCGCGGCGGCGCGACGTTGCGCCCGGCTCCGCGGTGCGCGTTCTCCGTGTCGGGGGTCGGGGTGGTCGTACCCGTCGATCAGATTGAGGATTTCGGTGCCGGCTTCGGTGTGGAACCAACCGGACATCGACACACCTCCCATCGTTGCCGAGAGGATGAGCTCGTCACGCGAATCGTCACTCGGGTCGTCGCGTGCTCCGACTTCGTCGTCGGCCATGGCCCGCCACGACCCGGCACATTCCCGAAATTCCTCCGGGGGCACATTGATCGCCGCATCGACCAACACGTCGCCGTGCGTGTCGAAGATGTCTTCCCGACGGCGCACCACCCGGGCGATCTCCTCCACGTGGCTCACCGTGATGTCGCCGGCAGCCAACGCCTTGTCGACCCGGTCGGAACCGCGCGTCATCCGCGCCGCCGACACCAGCCGGGCCGCACCGGCCCGCGTCGTCGGCACCCGATACGCCAACCAGGCCGTGCCGTTCAGCGAGCCGTCGACCGCATAATCCCCGGCCCCGTCCCACGCGGCGACCGCCCGCACCAACTCCGCCTGCACCCGCTCGGCCAGCCGACCGAGCTCGAGAACCCGCGCCGACCGCGCCGCCGAGGACCACTCGGCCCGGTCTTCGGCGCGCAATAGGTCGAGGCCGGCGACGATCGACGCGAGCGCTTCGTCGTCGCCGGCCAGATCCCCAATTGCGGTCGAGTCGAACATATGTACGCATCATGCCAGAGGGGTGTGACACTGCCCGAAACCCCCAAAAATCGGGCGGTCTCGACGTCGCGACTATCACCCCCGATCCGGGCCCGCGCGATCGTCGCCATGGCCAGGGCGCGCGGATCGCGATGCCCTTCGCCGAGCAAAGCCGCGGTCCGGTGCCCAGGCTCATCACCTCTGTCACCCAAGGGCGCGTGAATGACACCCGAGCAGATCTGCAGATACGTACGCCGCGAGTCGGGGCGCCGGAGACGTGTCGCTCGCGTTCGCGAGGTCGCCGAAGTCGTGAACGTCGGACGACTCCGGCCGCCGAGCGCGGCGCGCGAACTACGGTCGTGTTCAAGGCAAGGCTTCTCTACGCACGGTAAGACCTACCGCACGACCAAGGGAACCACATTGGATACACAGCGAACCGGACGGATCTTCGGCTGGTTCTTCATCGGGACCTTCATAACCAGCATTCCCGCCCGACTCCTCTTCGTTCATGGACTTGGAGCTAGCTGGACCGACGTGCACTTCATCCCTGGAGCCGGTTCCGACACGAGCCTGCAGATGGGCGCGGTCTTTGAATTCGTACTGATCGTCGCGAACATCGCGACGGCGGTCGTCATCTATCCGCTTGTGAAGCGACAGAGCCGCACCCACGCGCTCGGATACGTCACTGCTCGCATCATGGAGTCGGTCATCATCGCGATCGGCCTCATGAGCATCGTCTCGGTCCTGAGCGTGAACGACGCGCTGGCCGGAGCCACAGGCGTCCAAGCGACAGCACTCGCTGTTCAAGGTAACTCCCTAGTACATACCTACGAATGGGCCTTCCTGTTCGGGCCCGGACTCGTCGTCGGTTTCGGGAATGGCCTACTACTGGGTTACCTGATGTACCGCTCGGGCCTCGTCCCTCCTCGTATGGCCATGTTGGGTCTCATCGGTGGCCCACTGCTGATCCTGTCCTTCGTGATGATCCTGTTCGGTGCCTACAAGAACGGGTCGGGACCCGCGAGCCTGTTGGCCCTTCCCGAGATCGCTTGGGAGGTGTCGCTCGGCGTCTACGCGGCATGGAAAGGCTTCAGATCGAGCCCGATCGACGAGCCCAAAACGGCGATGGCATAGCTGATCGGCTCCCGTGGCGCGGGACACGAACTGCCCGCTCGGCGGTCGTTCTGCCTCCCCACGCAGGCGTTAGGTCATCTGGGTACGACGATCGATTTGGGACTTGGACCGGCCCGTTCGGGATGACGGTGCCATGGACGTACCCGCTCGCGTCACCAAAGAGCAGACCTACCGCCCGTCGTATCGAAGACCTGGGCGTCGGCCTCACCCGTCGGCGGTGGAGGCACCTCCGGCCCTGGTCGCGACCAGCGGGCGGGTCGATGCT
>JAENVU010000427.1 GCA_016650415.1 Acidimicrobiia bacterium | reverse complement strand
CTTCGCTTCGTCGTCGTACCACTCGACGAGACGCGGATCGCTGTTCATCGGCATCATCGGCAACCGGAGTCGGGCGGCCCGGCGGGCTGCGACCTCAACGCCACCACCGGCAAAGAGCGGAGGGTGCGGATCGGTGAACCCACGCGGCGTCACTTGCACGGTGCGACCTTCGTATTCGAACGGTTCGCCGGTAAATGCCTGCAACATCACTTCCAGGTGCGATTCCAGGATCGCGCCTCGACGTTTGATGTTGACCCCCGCCATTTCGAACTCCTCCGGGCGGTACCCGGCTCCGGCCACGGTCCAGACCCGACCACGACTCAAGTGGTCGAGCACGACGAGTTGTTCGGCGATCCGAATCGGATCGTGCAACGGGAGAATCACCGCCGAGAGCAGGACCGGCAATCGCTTCGTCGCCCCCACGACCGCCGCCGCCACCGTGATCGGAGTCGGCAGCCACCCGTCCTCGAAGGCGTGGTGTTCGGACACCACACCGAAATCGAACCCGTGTTCATCGGCCCATCGGAATTGGTCCATCGCCGCCGAATAGATCTCGGCCAGGGTGGACGAACCGTCGATCGGCGCCCGGAAGTCGTGACGCATCGTGAGGAAGGGCATGACGCTCCGTTCAGCGGGAAAGGTGGGGGCCGACCTCGGCGCCGAAGCGCGCCATCTGGTCGCAGAGTTCGTCGATCGATCGCGCCGCGAAGCGCAGTTGCAGATGAGAGACACCCATGGTTCCGTACTCGTTGAGCGACTCGATGATCGGCTCCGGCGCGCCCGACAACGTGTACTTCGGGAGATCCCAGGTTGGTTCGCCGACGTGGACGAGTTCGGTGATCATCCCGATGTCGAAGCTGGCCCCGGGCCGCAGTTCGTCCCGTTGGGCATGCAGGTAGGCGATCGATCCGGGCATCAGTTTCCGCGGCGTGCCTTGGGGAATCCAACCGTCGCCGCGGGCCGCGACCCGACGGAGCGCCGGCTTGGACGAACCGCCGATCCAGACCGGCGGACGCGGCTGCTGCACCGGGCGGGGCGACAGCCCCACGTCGCCGACGAACTCGGAGAGCCACGACTCCACGATTCCGTCGACCGCCTCATCGGTGAGACGACCGCGTTCTGCGAAGGGGACCCCCAACACGTCGAACTCGCCTTCGACGTGACCGGCACCGACGCCGAGGATCACGCGACCATTGGAGAGCCGGTCCAGGGTGGCGAACGCCTTCGCTGTCTCGAGCGGATGCCGATACGCGGGCACGAAGACGTTGGTCATCAACCGGACCGTTCGCGTCTGGCCGGCGATCCAGGCCAGCGTCGCCACCGGATGAAACCAGGTGGTCGACATCGACTCGGCCTTCTCGCGAGGGATGGCGATGTGATCACAGACCGCGACGTAGAAGAAACCCGCGTCGTCCGCGGCCTGAGCAGCCGCGAGCATCTCGTCGGGGCCGGCACCCACACGTTCCCACGGACTCGACGTCAGGAGCGACAGCGCCTGGACCGGAAGCTGCATCCCGTAGGCCAGCACGCCTTCGGGCACCACCGACACGGTTGCGTGGGTCATGAGCATTGCGCCTCTCGTTGGCGGGTCGTCGAATGCACCGGATCACGGTCGAAGCCCGGCAGCACATCGCGTCCGAAGACTTCCAACGACTCCTGCGCGATCTCGAGGGGCAGGGTGTTGTTGAGGACACCGAAGATCAGCTGATCCGCACCCGCCGATTCCCAACGTTCGACCGAGCGAGCGACGTCCTCCGGCGCGCCGAGGCTTCGCCGACCGGCGGCGATCTCGGAGTACAACTCCTCCGCTGACGCCTCCGGAACGCTGAAGTTGGCGCGGTCGATCTCCACGGGCAGCGGAATCGAGTCCAACCAGCGCACGACGAGCGACTGGTAGTGCGACGCGCCGATCTTCGTGAAGAGATCGATCGCCCGGTCGCGATCCTCCAGACACAACAGCATGCTCACGCACGCGACGTTCTCGTTGACGTACCCGCCCACGGGATTGTCACAGGTCGCGATGGCAGTGCGATAGGTCTCGATCAAGGGTGCGAGGTCTTCGGGCTCCCCCATCGTGAAGCAGAGCGCGCCCATACCGAGCCGGCCGGCCTTCTCGAACGTGGCGGGACTTCCACACGCCAGCCAGAGCGGCGGGTGCGGTTGGGTCCAGG
>JAENVU010000426.1 GCA_016650415.1 Acidimicrobiia bacterium | reverse complement strand
TACTGCACGATCAATGCGGCCGCCGGGAAGGTCGTACCGGGAGTCACCGTGCAGGTGGCCGCGGGGACTTACACCGAAAAGGTCACGGTCGGGGGCAACGGAACGGCGGTGGCGCCCATCACGCTCTCGCCGGCACCCGGTGCGGTGGTCACCGTGACCGGCGGCGCGAACGGGTTCGTGGTGACCAACAAGAGCTGGGTCAGCATCCGGGGATTCGCCATCGACGCCACCAAGAACCCCGGCATCACGATCAGCGGCGGGTCCAACATCACCCTGGACGGCAACCACGTCACCCATTCGGGAAACCCCGTGAATGGCGACACGGCGGTGGGGATCAAGCTCAGCGGTGTCACCGATTCACTCGTCGTCAACAACATCACCGATCACAACTCCGATGCCGGCATCCTGGTGACCACCGATGCGAACAACAACGTGATCAGACACAACGAATCCTTCGCGAATGCCCGGGGGTACGTCCGCGCGGCCGCCGGCATCGACATCCGCAACACCACGGGGAACGTGGTGACCGGGAACACGACGCACGACAACGAAGACTCCGGCATCAACCTGTGGACGGGTTCGGCGCAGGGCAGCAACCTCGCCACGAACAACCTGACGTACTCCAACGGCGACCACGGGATCGACGTGCACAACGCGATCGACGCTCGCGTGATCGCGAACACCGTGTACTCGAACTACGACTCCGGCATCGAGATGACCACCTCGACCGGCAGTGTGCTCGCGAACAACATCAGCATCGACAACGGAATCGGCAGCCTCCGCACGTCCGGCAACATCCGGGCCGACAAGGCGTCGTATCTCACGGCCACTGTCAACGACGATCTCGTCTTCCTCCGAGTGCCCGGAGTGATGGTCGACTGGGGTGGCGTGAAGTACTCGTCGCTCGCATCGTTCCGCGCCGCGACCGGCCAGGAATCGCGAGGAATCGAGGCCGACCCGCGGTTCACGAATCCCACCGTCGCCGACTTCCATCTCCTCGTCGGATCACCGGCGATCGACGCCGCCAATACGGCGGCACCCTGGCAACCACTCGTCGACTTCGACGGTCACATCCGGTACGACGATGCCACTCCGGACTCGGGCGTCGGCCCGATCACGTTCGCCGATCGCGGCGCCTTCGAATACCACCCGTAACCAAGCCGTCGAACCGACGCGGCAGCCGGTTCCGTTCGTTCTACGACGTCGTGGTCGTGTCCACGATGAGCACGCTGCAGGGAGCGTGATGCGAGATCTTGTTCGGTACGCTGCCGAGCACTCGCCGGACCCCGGTCATCCCGTGGTTTCCGACGACGATCAGGTCCGCGCCGACGGCTTCCGCGACTGCCACCAACCCATCACTGGGTTCACCGGCGACCGCATGGGTCTCGTACGCGACGCCCAAGTCGCGCGCGGTCTGCGCCGCTTCGGCACTCACGGACTCGGCTGCGCCGGTCAGACTCGCCTGGACTTCATCGACGTCGATCGGCAATGCGCCGAACGCGACACCCAGTTTGGTCAGCGGATGAAACACATGAACGATGTGCAACGTCGCTCCGAACGCCTGAGCGAGCTTCGTCGCGTGAATCACCGCAACGTTGGCAGTCTCGGAACCGTCTGTTCCCACCACGATGCTTGAGTACATGGCGAGATCTTGACCGCGATCACCCCACGCCGGCGACTTTCCGTCTGAGATCTGCTCCGGTGCAGGTGAGCCACCGATTTTCCAGATATCCGGGTCGATCTGCCGATACCTGATGAAGGACGGAGCACCGGATGCGCACACGCGCGTCCGGTGGGGCTTGGTTCGTCCGGAATGCCGTCGCTCAGGAGTCCGTGATGAACCCCACCCGCTCATTCATTGGTCACGTTGTCCGTCGCCCCGATCCCGGCCGGACGTCGTTCCGGCGCGGCCGGGTGCTGGCCGTCGCGCTGGGCGCGCTGGTCGTCGCCGCCGGGTGTCGGACTCCCATCACCGCCGAACCCTCCACCACCGTTCGGGTGAGCGGCGCCGAGGTGGCCGGCCGGGCCGGTCTCGCGCCGGGAGTCGACATCCTCTGGGAGTCCGATGCCGAGCAAGCCGCAGACTTCCAAGCGGTCAAGGCGTCCGGCGCGACCTGGGTCACGCTGGACGTCGACTGGAACAGCATCCAGGGCGACGGCCCTTCGAGTTTCCGCTGGGACCGGGCCATGGACCGGGCGGTGTCCAATGCCCGAGCGCACGGCTTGTCGATCATCGGCGTCTCCGCGTACAGCCCGCCATGGGCGCGACGCGCGAACTGCCCAGCCGGCAACTCGCATTGCCTGCCCGCGAACGCGGCCGACTTCGGACGGTTCATGGCCGCGGCCGCGGCTCGCTACGGAACCCAGTCGGCGAATGGCTGGTTCCGCGGTTCGATCACCCACTGGCAGATCTGGAACGAGCCGAACCACCAGGAATTCGCGCAGCCGAAACCCAATCTGGACGACTACACGGCGTTGCTCAAGTCGGCGTACCGCAACGTCAAACTCGCCGATCCCCAGGCCGTGGTCATCACCGGCGGGACCGCACCGGCACCCGATGCCGCCGACGGTACCGACTACCAACCCGAAACCTGGCTGCGCGGGATCTACGCGCGCGGCGCCGGCGGCAGCTTCGACGCCGTCGGTCATCACCCGTATTCGTTCCCCGTCAATCCACTCGACGCACACTCGTGGAATGCGTTCACCCAGACCCAGACCCTGCACGACGTCATGGTCGCCAACGGCGACGGCGCGAAGAAGGTCTGGGGTACCGAGATGGGTGCCGCGACCGGTACGGCCACTGGAACACTCACCGAGGCGCAACAATCGCAGTGGGTCCGCGACTACTACCTCGGTTGGAACACGACGTTCCGATCGTTCACCGGACCGTTGGTGTGGATGCAGCTCCGCAACTCGGGGACGAACCCGGCCGCCAAATGGGAGAACCTCGGTCTCCAATATCGCGACCGCACCGCGAAGCCGGGCTACTCCGTGTTTCAGGACGTGATGCGCAACGGTGTCAGCTGACCGACGGGTTCACCGGTGCGGTGACGCCGCTCAGCGGGTGACGATGAGCTGCGCGGGGAACCCACCTTCGCGGCTGGACAGCTTCACGGTGTTCGTCTCGACACTCGATACCGCGAACGAATACGTACCGTCGCCGAGGATCTGACCGGTCACGTCGATCTCGATCCACTCTCCGGCCGAGACCGGCCCGATCACGGCGAGGTCGGGACCGACCATCGCCGGGGCGTTCGACCAATTGATCGTCGATTCGTTCCAGGCCCCGATCACCTGCCGCCAGGTTCCTCCGCCGGGACCCGCGTCGGTGACGCGCACCCGCAGGACCGCCGCGGTCGGGGCACCGGCCAGGCCGGAGACGTCGAACTGGAAGTACGGCCGGTACTCGTACTGGCCATTCGGCCCCAACAGCTTCAGATCGGTATAGGTCCCATAGTTCTTCGACGCGCTCGAGACGCTGATGTACGCATCGCCGCTCACTTCGAACGTGGACTCCGCGGGTGGCGCGGTCACATCGATCGCCAACGTGACCGAACTCGACCCGACGGGATTCGTGACCGTCAGGCCGACGGTGTAGAGACCCGGCGTGCCGAACACGTGGTTCGGGTTCTGCACCGTGTCGGTCGTGCCGTCACCGAAGTCCCACGCCCACGACTCGACGCCACCGGTGCTCGCGTCGGTGAAGCTGACGGCCAAGGGCGCGTTCCCCGATGTCGGCGATGCCGTGAAGTTCGCCGCCGGCTGCTCGGGCGGCGGCGGCTCCGACACGGAGATCACCGTCGATGTGGTGTCGGAACCCAGCCCGTTCGTCACCGTCAGCGCCACGGTGTATTCCCCGGCGTTCACGAAGGTGTGCGACGGGTCGGACGCGGCCGATATATCGCCGTCGCCGAAGTCCCAGGCCCATGACTCCACCCCACCCGTGCTCGTGTCGGTGAAGTCCACCGGCAGCGGAGCCTCACCTGACGTGCGCGACGGGGTGAAGCCGGCGGTCGGTGCAGTGGGCTGCGCGGTCCGCTCGATCACGAGTTCCGCGGGCGCCGACCCTTCCCGGCTGGAGAACCGTGCGGTGTTCGTGCTGCTGCTGATACCGGCGAACGAGTACGAGCCGTTCCCGGTGACGACGTCCGAGACGTCGATCTCGGTCCACGCACCTCCGGGAACGGAACCGACCGTGGCAATCGGTGAACCGCCGACGGCAGGCGCGTTCGCCCCCGTGATCGTGTTCTCCGACCAGGGTTCGGTCACCGAGTACCAGGCACCGCCGCTCGAACTGCCGTTGGTGACGAAGAGCCGGAGCGTCGCGGATTGCGGCGCACCGCTCAATCCCTGGACGTCGAAGCTCAGGAAGGGCCGG
>JAENVU010000425.1 GCA_016650415.1 Acidimicrobiia bacterium | reverse complement strand
TGATCGTGGTGTCGGTGCTGCGAATCGTGCACGGCGGGCTCATCCAGTTGAGCGGCTTGTACGCGCGGGAATCGGAATGCACCGCGAGCGAGCCGTCGGCCTTCAGCACGATGAGGCGGGTTGCCTCCGACAAGCGGGCGGCAAGCCGCCCTTCGTAGGTGACGGAACAACGGGCCACGATCAATCGCACCGGCGGATGTTCGCGCACGGGTGCCACTCCCCGCGACCAGCGCAGGAATCTCGTTCTCGGCTCGGTAGCCTTCGGGGGTGAGTTTCTACGACCAGGTACTGCGCGAACTCGTGGTGGCGATCGGTGGCGCGCTGTTCGTTGCCAACGTGCTCGCGATCCTGCGCCGCCGACGCGACATCGATACCCGGGCGGTGACGAGCGGGGCCCGAAACGTCAAGGCGAAGGGCGCGAGCCGGGCGGCCACCACCGGTCAGACGGCCACGGGTGAACTGATCCAGGCGCCGATTGGCCGATCGGTTGCGTTCGCGGTACTCGGCTTCGTGATGCTCGTCGCCGGGATCGCGGCGCTGGCGAACTGATCGGCGCTGGTCTCGAGCGAGGTCTGGTTCTGCCAGAATTGGTAAAGAACCACCTACTTCGCCCCCGGGCGGGAGAACATCCCGAAATGAAGATCTTGCTCGTCGAAGACGACGCAGCCTTGGCCGCCTCGATGGAGGAGGCGCTGACCGGGCATGGGCATCAGGTCGTACTCGCCCGTGATGGGGCCAGCGCTCTGGCCTCCTCGGGGTACGGGATGGTCTTGTTGGACCTGCACCTCCCCGACATCGATGGCCGGGAGGTGTGTCGCCAGCTCCGCCATCGGGATGAGCACCTGCCGATCATCATGGTCACCGCGGCCAGCGAGGAACTCGATCGAGTGCTGGGGCTTCGAACTCGGGGCCGACGATTACGTCGTGAAGCCCTTCAGTCTCCGGGAGCTGCTGGCGAGGGTCCGTGCACTGGCCAAGCGAGTCGGTGGCGAGGGCGCGGCCGAAGGTCCTCAAACCGTCGGGACCCGAGTGGAGATCGATCGCCGCCGCCGTCAGGTGCACCTCGACGCCGTCGAGGTGCACCTCACCCCGAAGGAGTTCGAGGTCTTCAGTTTCCTCACCGAGGATGTTGGCGCCGTGCGCAGCCGCGACGAGATCATCGAACGCGTGTGGAGCGCACATTGGTTCGGCCCGACCAAGACCCTCGACGCCCATGTCGCCGCACTCCGGCGCAAACTCGAAGGCGCGATCGTGATTGTCGCGGTCCGCGGTGTTGGTTTCCGCGTCGACCCCACCTAAGTGCGGAGCGCCGGTTCGGCCGCGGATTGTTCGGCGAGCACCGCCGCGAGATCCGTTGGCCGCAACGGTCGTGAGAAGAGAAATCCCTGTCCTTCTTCGCAGTGGAGTTGTCGCAGCGACTCCAGTTGTTCGACGGTTTCGATGCCTTCTGCCACCGTCGCGAGTTGGAGAGTACGGGCGAGCTGCACGACACCACGCACGACGTCCGGCACCGCGGCGTTGGCGCGGATGCTGTCGACGAAACTGCGGTCGATCTTGAGAATGTCGATCGGCATGTTCTGGAGATAGCTGAGTGACGAGTAGCCGGTACCGAAATCATCGATGGCGACTCGGATTCCGAGCGAGCGAAGCCGTTCGAGGACATCCGAGGCGGCCGCGGGGTGCTCGACGAGGGTGGTCTCGGTGATCTCGACGACCAGTGCTTTGGGATCGAGACCCGAAGCCTCGATCGCGCCGGTCACGTCATCGAAGAACGTCGGTGAGTTCAGCTGGCGCGCCGAGGCGTTCACGGCGATCGAGAAGCTGGGCGGGAGACCGAGATCCCGTTTCCACTCCTGGCACTGTCCACACGCGGTCTCGAGGACCCACTTGCCGATGTCAACGATGCAGCCGTTCCGCTCCGCGATCGGGATGAAGACATCAGGGGGGACCAGCCCGAGGGTCGGATGGTCCCAGCGCAGCAGAGCCTCGGCGCCGTGGATTTCCCGCGAGTTCAGGCGAACCACCGGCTGGTATTCGACGCGCAGCTCACCCTGTGCGAGCGCGCGGTGCAGGTCTTTGTCGATCTGGAAGTGCCGCGTCGCCGCGTCACCCATCGCGGGCTCGTAGATGACTGCCCGACCGGGTCCCATGGACTTCGCCTGGTACATGGCAATGTCGGAGTTCCGCATCAACTCGGGGGCCGGGACCCCCAAGAATCCTTCGGCGATTCCGATGCTCGCTGACAGTGAAACGGTCTCCACCCCGATCTGCATCGGTTCCGAGACGTCAGCCAGGATCCGCACGCTGATTGCCTGGGCATCGGCCACGGTTGCGGTCGATTGTTCGATCACGACGATGAACTCGTCGCCGCCGACCCGCGCAAGGGTGTCACCGCTGCGCAAGCTTCGCCCGATTCGGTGGGCGGTCTCGCGGAGGACTTCGTCGCCTGCCGCGTGCCCGAGGGTGTCGTTGATCGCCTTGAATCCGTCGAGGTCGATGTACAGCACCGAAGGATCGAGCCCCGTCCGCGCGGCCTGGTCGACGGCGTGGTCGAGCCGATCGAGCAGTAGCGACCGGTTGGCGAGGCCGGTCAGTGGGTCGTGAAAGGCGTTGTGCACGAGTTCCTGTTCGGCGCGTTTGCGATCTGACACGTCGTGCAGGTTGAGGACGATGCCACCGATATCAGGGTCGGCGAGCAGGTTGACGATCCTGCCGGCGAGCCACTGGCGGACCCCGTCCGCTCGGAGGGTGCAGAACTCCCCGTCGATCACCTGACCGGGAGCCTTGAGGGACCGGACCAAGAGCCCGCGTAGTACGGCTGAGCACTCGGAGGTCTGCTCGGTGAGCTCCACGAGGTTGGTGCCGTCGGTGACCGGTTCGGTGCGATCCAGGAGCGTGTGCAGGTGGGTCGACCCCTGGGTCACCCGTCCGAGTGGATCGAGGACCACGACGGCATCGGAGGAGTTCGCGGCGAGTGCACGGAATCGACGCTCGCTCGCGGCGTGCTCTGCGCCGGTGTGGCCGAGAAGTCCGATCAGGTGTGCGAAACGCGCGTAGGTGAGAATCGCCAGCAGGATGCTCGCCACGAGCAGCGGAATCGGGTTGATGTCTCGCCCGGTCAGGTACGAGCTGAGTTCGAAGACCCATGGCACCGCGAGCGTCGAGATCGTCAGCGCGGTCCTGCGTCGGCTCGCCGAGACGATCACCGGTCGCTCGTCGGTCCATTCGGATGCGGGTTGGCCGTTGACGGCCCAGGCGCCGGCGGCCAAGAACAATGCAGCTGCCATCCAGCCGGCGCTTTGGGCCGCGACCGTGGGACCTTCGCCGCCGGTGACGAGGTATGCGATGTCGGAAGCGAGCCAGCACGCACTGCCGGCCGCGATCGGCCACAGTCCCTTCGGCGTCGCACCGCGGGTGGCCAGGGCACGCACCAGGAGGCCGAGCAGAGCGACATCGAGGACCGGATAGGCAGCCGTCACCAGCCGAGCGATCACAGGTTGTGTGCCATCAGTGACGGCCGGCGAGACCCACAGCGTCCATGCCACCAGCCCGGCGACAACGAACGTGAAGAGCATGTCGAGAACCGCGTCGACGTCCCGAGCCTTCCCACGGTGAGTTCGCCGGAGAAGGAGCACGACCGCGGCGGCCACGAAGACGTACGCCACCATCCAACCGATGTCGGCCATGGAGATGTCGGGGTACTGGCCGGTGCGCCACGCGTTGAGGTCGTAGCTGGCATCGGCCAACCCCGTGGCGGTGATACCCAGCGCCAGGAGTGCTGAAATGCCGACGGCTCCGTCCCGTCTCCAGACGGCACCCCAGGACCAGCCGACCGCGAGGGCGACGGCGCCGTAGTAGGCCCCGTAGCCGAGCGCCCCGCCCGGCGACAGGAGTTCGATGGTGACCAGAATCAGGCCGAGCGCGCAGCACACGGCAGTACCGGTACTGATACGAGCGCGGTTTCGGCGTGCCGGCTGGGCATCGGCGTTCGCTGGGTATTCGCCGATGGAGGCCACGGTATTGGTGTCGCCCATCGCCCGGACAAGCTGAGGCCGGGATTTCTCCCACATTCAACTTGGTGGCTCCCCACGGGGACGCCCAACCTGGACCATTGGCCTGGAGCGGGTGACGAGAATCGAACTCGCGTTCTCAGCTTGGGAAGCTGATGTTCTGCCTCTGAACTACACCCGCAGGAACGGTGACTATACGCGCCGCGGCCCCGGGATGATCCCGGGGCCGCGAGGCGTCGACAGGGAGATGTCGTCAGCTGTGGAGGAGTGCGATGTCCCGCGCGATGTTCCAGCCGACCCAGTACGGACCCGCGGTGGTCTTGGGCGGAGGACCGAAGGCGCCGACGCCGAACGGGTGCGTTCCGCCCCAGCCGTCGACGGTGATACCGCCGGTACCATCGGCCACGAGCGCGCCACCTTGCATCGCCACCGCGGTGACGATGGAAACGGAGTTCGCCGCAGGGGGCTTCACACCACCGGCGAACCGGAACGGCCAGAGCTTGCCCGTGAAGTCGACGGTGTAACCGCCCTTCCCGTCAGCCGCGATGATCAGGCCCGTCACCCGGTCCTGACCGGCCCAGTACGGGGCGCCGAGGGCCGCCGGTGGCAGCGCGTTGTTCCCCAGGGCAAACGGGTGAATCCCGCCCGCTCCGTCGATGACATAGCCGCCCTTGCCGTTCGGCAGGATCGAGACACCACGAGCGATGTCCCAACCGGTCCAGTACGGCCCACCCTTGATGGTCACGGTGTTCGTGTTGGCGCCGATGTGGAACTGGTGGAGGCCACCCCAGCCGTCGAGGACGAGGCCGGCCGTGTTGTCGGGGAGCGTGGCAACCCCGCGCACGATGTCCCAACCGGTCCAGTACGG
>JAENVU010000424.1 GCA_016650415.1 Acidimicrobiia bacterium | reverse complement strand
CTGCGTGCTGTCGATGATGGAGCAGATCTCGTACTTCTCGGAGTGGCGCACGAGGCCGTTGGCCGTCTTGCCGTCCATCGCTCCGAAGTTCGCTTCGCAGTAGACGATAGCGGTCGCAGTGCTCGACCGCGCCGGCTGCGGATCGGGGGCGACGGTCCCGCCCAGGATCTGGGCGCGCGCATCGACAGGCAGGGTGGTGGGACTGGCAGACATCGAACTCCTCGAGATGGGCTCAGAGGAGGCGACCAGAGGGTGCGGGCGGGGCCCGGGCCAGAAGCGGTCCCCGCTAAGTCGGGGTAGCCCAATCAGGATACACCAGAACCCCTGTTCGATGGGTACGGGCGATGAAGCGGCCGGAGTTGGATGGGGCGTCCGATCCAACCGCTGACGCGACCCGATGTGGGGCCCCGGACCTGCCAAGGTGGGGCATTCAGGTCGACCGGTGACAGGTCGATGAGCGGGAGCGTGATGAACCGGATCGTGGAGCTGCTGGAGCGGGCCGCCGCATGGGGACGGCACCGTGCTCACCGCGCGTGGGCGGTCGCGAGGGATCCGTTACGAGTGTTCCCGTTGATGGCGGTGATCGCGCTGCTCGTGATCGGGCTCCCGTACACGATGACGGGCCTGTCGCGGGTGGCCCGTTCCACGATGAACTGGCGGTCCGAATCTTCGATCCACTGGCAGCAGACGGGTGGGACGGTCGTCGGCGTCCGAGAAGCCGGCAATCTGGAAGCACGGGTGCGGTTCCGCGACCGGGCCGGGCGGGTCCATGTGGCCGACACGCCGGTGATCAACGGGTCCAAGTGGGTCACGCGTCGGATACCGATCCGCTTCGATCGGCGGGATCCGACTCGGGTCCAGCTGATCGGATACGGCTCGACGGGCACCTTCCGTGCCCTCCTCATCGCGGGCGCGCCGCTCGGCGTGGGCATCAGCGCACTCATTTTGGCGGTCGGGCTCTGGAAGCGGCGTCGCCTGGTGGCAGTCAGCGCGAGGCCGATCGCGGTGCTCCGGCGCCCCATCGCCGCGGCAGGAGTGGCGCTGCTGGCCGGGATCGGTGCGTGGGCCGCGGGCACGGTGCTCGCGCGCGGCTGGTCGGCGATCGTCTCGTCGACGGGCCACCTCGCCGCTCAGGTCTTCGGTGACCTCCTCGGTGTGTTGGTCCCGCTCGTGGCCTTCGCCGCGGGCGCACTGCTCACAGCGTGGTTGGCTCGGCATCGCCACCACGAAGACCACCGCGGCATGTTGTCGAGCGCCCACCGGCTCATCGATCGGGCCGCGGGGTTCGTGCCGTCGCCGGAGGAACTCGGGCCGGAGCCCCCCGCCGGAGAACGTCACGAGATCTCGGAGGAGATCTCCCGATAGCGAAGGTCGCGTCCGATCAACCGCAGGTGCTGGTCGTCACCGCGCCGGGATCGCATTCTTCCCAGTTCTCGACGTCCAGCGTTGCGCTGCCGAATCCGACGACCTGGTCCAGGCGGGCATCGTAGGCGACGTTCATGTTGTTCTTGACCTGGATGTTGTTGGCGTAGACCGCACCGTGGAACTCGGCGTTGTTCTTGAAGGCCACGGGACCGTTCGGCGCGTAGATCAGGACGGCGGTGTTGTCGCCGCCGGACAGGCTGCCCGAACTCATCGAGAAGTTGTTCTTGAACCCGACCGCACAATCGGCTGGGTTTCCCCCGGTCGTGGTGCAACCGGACGCGGGCGCCGCGTACCACGAGGCGAGAACGACGATCTTGTCGGCCGAGCCACTGGCGCCCATTCCGCCGGTCGTCATGTCGATCGGGGAGTCGGTCGCGACGACGGTGAGGTCACCGGTGACCGTGGTGCCATCGAGCAAGACCGGATATGACGCGCCGCCGCCGGTGATGTGGAAGACGCCCGAGAGGTTGTTCTTGTTGGCGGCGATGTAGTTGTTGAACGTCGTGTAGTCGGCGGGGAACGTGTACTCGTGCACGGTGCCGGCCGGGTAGTTCGCCGAGTTGTACTCGTACGTCGGAACCGTCTTGGTTGCCGGCGCGGGGGTGCAGCTGTTGGGTGTCTTCGTGCCGACGACGACCGAGGTGATCGTGCCCCACGCCGTCGCAGTGCCAGAGACCTTCCCGCTCGATCCGATCTTGTACTTCGTGTTCGCCGGGTCATCGGCACAATCAGGCGTCGAGGACGAGGCTTTGGCGTTGCCTTTGACCTCGGCACCGCTGCTCATGGTGATCCCGTAGTTGCTCGCGTCATAGCCGCCCGACCACGCGTCACCTGCGATCGTCGAGTTGTTGGCCATCGCGATGTACGACGTCGCGGCGGCGACATTGCCGACGCCACCGGTCCCGCCGGCGGGGCAGATCGGATCGGTCGAGGCGAGAACCGAATCGCCGTTGTAGACCTCGACGTAGGTGTTGGCCCAGATGTCGCCGCAGACGACGTTGTTGTTCTTGGTCGTGACGTCCGAGAGGGAGAAGAGCGCGTACTTGAAGGAGATCGGCGGAGCCATCGTGACGCGCAGCCGTCGACTGGCCTGGGTCGAGGACGCCGTGCCCACGCTGCCGACGACGTCGATCTGGTAGCGATTGCGGGCCTGGGCGGTGATCCGGTACTGGTAGGTCCCCTCGGCCGTGGTGCCGGTCTGGGTGCCGGCCGGTACCACGCCGCTGCTGTTCTGCAAGTAGGCGATGGCCTGATGGACCCCCGACTCCGCCACGTGGAGCGATTGCCCCCAGGAGCGGTTGTGGGCCGAACTGGTCTGGTTGTGGAACGCCACGTACATCATCGTGGTCACGAACATCGTGCCGATGAAGCCGACCATGATCGCAGTGACCAGCGCGACGCCACGTTCGTCGCGGCGGCGGAAGAGTCGAGTCATGTGGAAGCCGTTTCTGCGGAGGTGCGGTTGCGGAGGTTGATCTCGGAATCCAGTACGAGCGTGGTGTCCGGCCGGCGCGCCGGGTTCACCTGAAGGTTGACCGAGACCCACTGGATCCCGGTTTCGGCATCGGCCTTGACGTAGGTGAAGATCGACGTCGTGGCGAGGTTCTTGAGCAGGGTGACGGTGCTGCCCGACACGGTCTTGGTCAGGTTGGTGCCGGTGGCGGTGTAGACGATCGGTACGTTGGCGCCGTTGATCGAGGTCGAG
>JAENVU010000423.1 GCA_016650415.1 Acidimicrobiia bacterium | reverse complement strand
GGGTACAACGTGTACCCGGTCGAGGTCGAGGCGGTCCTCACCGACCACCCGGCCATCGAAGCGCTGGCGATCGTGCCCGCTTCGGACCCGGTCATGGGCGAAGTCGGCGTGGCCGTGATGGTCGCACGGGACCCTGATCGCCCACCCTCGCTCGACGAACTCCGGAGCTTCGCCGCCGACCGGCTCGCCCGGTACAAGCTCCCCGAAGCCACCCTCGCCGTCGACGCGCTCCCGCTCACGGCCGGCGACAAGATCGACCGGTCGGCGCTGCGGAGCATGGTCGAGACCGCCGACCTCACGACCGCCGAGCGATAAGGTCCCGCCCCGATGGAGCTGGATTTCGACCCCGAACACGAAGACCTACGCGACAGCGTCCGGTCGGTGCTGGCGGCCGAGTGCCCGATCAGCCTGGTGCGCGACATCGTCGACACCCGGTTCGGTGGCGGCGCGAGCGAACCCACTCGGTTGATCGAGCAGATGGTCGCGCTGGGCTGGCCGGCCCTGACCGTCCCCGAGGCAGCCGGTGGACTCGGCTTCGGCCCGATCGAACTCGCGCTCGTGACCGAAGAGCTCGGTCGCGCGCTGACCCCGGGTCCACTCTTCGCGACCCTCACCCAGTTCGTCCCGATGGTCACCGAGTTGGGATCGGTCGATGACCAGGAGACGTGGCTCGGACCCATCGCGGCGGGCACGGGCTGGGGCACCGTGGCCATCGCCGAGGCGTCCGGCTCCATCGATCCGGCCGCGACCACCGTCGACGCGACCCCGACCGCGCACGGCTGGGAACTCTCCGGCACCAAGCACTTCGTCGTCGAACCGACTGCCGGCGGGGAGATCGTCGTGGTCGCTCGCGAGATGGGAACCACCAACGACGACGGAATCGGCGCGTTCATCGTGCCGGTGGACGCCATCCGGGTCGAACCGATCGATGGGGCCGATCCGAGCCGGGTGCTCGCAACCGTTCATCTCGATCAGGTCGCGGTGACCACCGACCGCATGCTCGGCACTCCGATTCCGGCGACCGCCGCCGGAATCCGGCGCGCCAATCACGTGGCCACCGTCGGCCTGGCGCTCGACGCGGTCGGCGCCGCCCAGCAGGCCTTCGACGTGTCGCTGGAGTACGTGAAACAACGGGAGCAGTTCGGTGTCCCGATCGGCTCGTTCCAGGCGATCAAGCACAAGTTCGCCGACATGCTGATCCTGCTCGAACGAGCCCGTTCGCTGAGCTACTACGCCGCACTGACGATCGCCGAGGACGACGACCGCCGGGCGCTGGCGACCGCGATGGCCAAGGCCGCGGCCGGCGATGCGGTGGCCCGAATCGCCAAGGAAGCGATCCAGGTCCACGGTGGGATCGGCTACACGTGGGAATCCGACGTACACCTGTACGTGCGCCGCATCGAGTCAGACGCCTTGCTCTACGGCAACGCGAACCAGCATCGACAGGATGTGGCCACACTCATCGGTGTGTGAGCGCGGCGGCGGATCAGACCGCGAAGACGACTGCGAACACGATCAACATCAGTACCGAGTACGCGAGACCCGTGTAGATCGTGTTCTTGTGCGTGTCGTACATGAGGTTGGTGCCACCGGGCTTGAACCCGCCGATGATGCCCAGGGCGTTCAGCTCGAAGAACGCGAACACGATCAGCGTGATCGCCCAGTAGAGCCCGCGCTTGCCACCGGTGAGGTCGAGTCCGTTGTACGGGAAGTGGCTCGTGCCCACCATGAAGATGAGCAACGGCAGCGAGAAGATCGTGTTCTGGCGGGACGCCAGCAGGGCTTTCCGTCCGAGCTCGGCGGCGGCCGGGTTGGCCTCACCACCGGCCTGCACGTTGCGGGCATTGTCGATGACGACTTTCTGGGCCCGCCAGATGACACCCCAGACGTTGAGGAACATCGTGATACCGAACAGCATGCCGGTGGCGATCGCGATTCCGGAACCGGTCTTGAAGTAACTCATCTTGTTGAGGTTTTCCTGGAACCCGAGGATCATCAGCCCGGTGACGAACGTCGCGGCGGCGGCCCAGCGGAACCACCACAGCGCGCGGCTCGCGAGCTTGTCGACCGCGTTGTTCCGGGCCGCGGCCTCCATCTCGCCGAACGCCGGCACCTGCACGAAGTTGAAGTAGTAGAGCAAGCCGATCCACGTGATGCCGACCACCACGTGACCCCAGCGCGACAGGTATTCGAAACCCTGCTTGGAAAAGATGTCGAGTGCGGCACCGAGCATGCCTGGCCCCCTGGTTGGTCGGTCAACTGCGCCGCGGACCGTAGCACCGCGGTCGCGAACGATGACGGACTGCCGTCAGATTCGGGCCGACCCGCTCCCCTGCTGTCCGAGTTCGACGACGCTCACCCTGCCGTCGACCACATCGACCACCGTGCGCGAACAGTGCGCCGGAGCGAACAGCACCACCCGGTCGTCCCCTTCGGCGGCACCGACCACGACGTTGATGGCGAGAAAGTGGGTCACCACCACACTGTCGGCACTGATTGCCCGAATCGCCCCAAGCACCCGGTTTCGGAACGGCTCGATGACGTCGGGGGCATCGGCGCCCCGGCCGCTCATCACCGTGTGCAGCCAGGTCGCGTGATCCGGGACCGGATCGGCCGGCGCGACCAACTCGCCGATCCCGGGTTCGACGACGGGGGCAATCCCCCACCGCTCGGCCAAGGGCGTGGCCGTCTCGCGCGTCCGCCGCAGCGGTGAGACCACGATCGGCAGCGGGCCGAGACCCGACAGCACGGTCGCGACGGCGCTCGCTTGCTGCCGCCCGGTTGCGTCGAGACCGGGATCGGGATCGCGACCCCAGGTGCCATCGGGCCGGCCGTGGCGGACCAGGACGAGACGCGGCACGATCAGCCTCGGTCAGCTCGGTGCGTCGGGATCGGCCGAGCCGTAGCCCGGCTGTCCGGCCTCGGACCACTCCCCCATGAAGGCGAAGAACTTCTCACCGAACGGATCGTCGCCTCGGAGTGGCAATGTGCCGCGGCGGATCGTCCAGTCCATCGGTGCGAGCTCGGCGGCGCGCAGGAAGTGGGCTTCGGCCGCCTGCTCCTGACCGGTGCGGCAGAGATGCGCGCCGACCCGGCGTTCCAGCCGGGCCAACTGCTCGTCGTCGGTGGGGAGCATGATCTGCTCACGGCCCGTCGGCGGAGGCAGCGCACCGGTCCGGACCCAGGCCCGCAGCTGCTCGTGGTGCACCGACGAGTCGATATTCGTGAAGTCGCGGAACATGTCGTCGCCCGGCGCGATCACCGGCGGGCGCGCGATCCGGTCGTCCTCGTCGATCCAGATCACCGTCGGAACGTTGTAGATGCCGTACAGCTCACCGAGGAGGAGTTCGCGGTCCAAGAGCATGGGGAACGTCGGCGTCGGATCGGCAGCATTGGCCCATTCCTGGGCCGCCGCGACGCTGTCGTCGAACGACACGCCGACGATGTTCAGACCCTCGGGTCCGAGCTCTTCACTGAGACGCTGCCAGACCGGCAGGTCGTAGCGACAGCCTCACCAGGACGACCATGCGAGCAACAACTTCTTGGTGCGGCCCAGCGACGAGAACGTGAACGACCCGCCGTCGAGTTGGGGCAAGGTGAAGTCGGACGCGATGCCCGCTTCGATCGGACCGCGTCGCGCCGCGGACGGTTCACCCATCGCGACGACCGCCTGGTCGGCGTCCACCACCGCGGGCCGACCCAGCGCGGCGGCAACGCGGGCGAGATCGATCGACGCCCCGACCGTGAGGTCCGGGTCACGAACGGGAACGCACACGTCGCCCCGACAGAGCCCCTCGGCCTTGAGCGTCCAGCCGGTCAGGCTCGGGAGCGATGCCGGGTCCACGAGGACCCGACCGTCGGCCACGGTCCCGGGGGCCGAACGCGCGCCATGCTCGGCGTCGAGAGAGGTAATGGAAGCCATACCGGCACTCTAAGCCCCACGATCGCGACGCGGGTTCCCCGTGTACCGTGCCGGCCATGCGACGCGCGGGGGTGCTGCTCGCGACCCTGCTGTTCACCACGCTCGGGTGCAGCAGCGGTTCCGGCGGCGATGCGAACGGGACGAAGAGCACCGGAACCACCACCGCGACGATTCGAGTCGTGAATCAGAACCTGCTGCACGGCACTGCTTGTCCGGCGGCGAGCGACCGCTGTGACCTCGCCGGGCGGGCCGCGCTGTTCGTCCGCCAGCTCGAGCGAGCGCACTGCCCCGAGATCGTGGCGATCGAGGAAGCCAACTCGACGACCGAACGAGCGCTCCGCACGCACCTCCCCGGTCCCTGCAGGTACCACACGGTCTACGACGGCGACCCGAGCCAGGACCGCGAACTGCTCCTGACGACGCTGCGCGTCGGGTTCAGTGAACGCCTCCGCCTGGCCGGACCCCTCCGGACCGCGTACCGGGTCTCACTCGGTTCGGACGCCGGGCCCGTCGAGATCATCGCCACCCATCTCGCGAGCGGAAGTGACGACCGCCCGTGCGACACCGTGACGTGTGCACAACCATGCACCACGGCCGATTCCGTCAACACGTGTCAAGCGCGCCAGATCGTGAACACGCTCCGGGAGGATCCACCGTCGTCGCGCACGCTCACCATCGTCATGGGGGATCTCAACGCCAAGCCCGGCGAACCCACCATCGCCGCACTCACGGAAGCCGGCCTGGTCGACACTCATCTCGCGGCCGGGAACCCGGAGTGCAATCCCGCGACCGGGACCGAGTGCACCAGCGGCCGGATCGACGACTCACTCGCCGACATGACCGACGCCCGGAGCCGACAGACCGAGCGCATCGACTACATCTTTCTGCGACCGCTGAGTCGGTGCCGGATCGTCGGACCGACCGGCGTGTTCGCGGCCGCGGGCGGACCAACGTCGAGCGACGGTCTGGTCTTCCCGGCCGACCACAGCGGGGTCGAGGCGACCGTCCGGTGCCGGTCGACCGCCGCGGACCGAAGCGCGCGGGTTCGGCCCGCGGGTACCGCGTCGACGACTCGACCGCCCGGTGAGACCATCACGCAACCGGTCAAGATCGCGGTCACCGCGGCGTTCACCAACCTCTTCGCCCCGAATCCCGACGCCGACGCGCAGCTGTCGACCCTCGAGCATGCGGCGGCGCTGCGCGATTCGTTCATCGCCCGCAAGCAACAGGTCGGACCCCTGGCCGACCAGACGTCGGTGCGGATCGACTCGTTCGAGGGGGCGGGCACGAACACCGTCGACGTGACCTTCTCGATCCTGCTCGACGGCAACGTCGTCCTCGACGCCCTTCCGGGCCAGGCGAAACGGGTCGGCGGGAAGTGGCTCGTCACCACGAAGACCTACTGCCAAGTCGCGACGCTCGGCGTCGACACCATCCCGGAGGCCTGCACCCGATGACCGTCACGAATCACTACCGCACGTGCCCACTGTGCGAGGCCATGTGTGGCCTCGAAGTGCAGGTCACCGACGGCCGGGTCACGCGCATCCGCGGCGACCGCGACGACGTGTGGTCGAAGGGATACCTCTGCCCCAAGGGCACCGCGCTCGGCGCGCTGCATCACGACCCCGATCGGATCCGGGTGCCCATGATCCGCACCGGCGAGACGTGGCAGGAGGTCGACTGGGACACCGCGTTCGCCCGCTGCGACGAACTCCTCGCGGGGGTCATCGAGCGTCATGGCAAGGAGGCGGTGAGCTGCTACATCGGCAATCCCACCGCCCACAACTTCTCGCTCGGCCGGTACGTCGGCCTGTTCATCGGCCTGTCGGCGCTCCCGGTCGTCTACTCCGCGGGCACCGTCGATCAGTGGCCGAAGAACCTCACGAGCGCGCTCCTCTACGGCGGCATGTGGTCGATCCCCACGCCCGACGTTCCCCGTACCGACTACTGGATCATCATGGGCGGGAACCCGCAGGCGTCCCAGGGCAGCCTGCTCGCCTGCGCCGACATTCTCGGTGAGCTCGACGCGATTCGTGAACGGGGCGGCAAGGTCGTCGTGATCGATCCCCGTCGCACCGGCACCGCGGACCGCGCCGACGAGTGGATTCCCATTCTTCCCGGCACCGACGCGGCCTTCCTGATGGCGATGGTCAACGTCCTCTTCGCCGACGACCTCGTGCAACTCGGCGACGTGTCCGACCTCGTCGACGGTATCGATGCGGTCCGTGCCGCGGCCGCCGACTTCACCCCCGAGGCCGTCGAGCAGACCACGCGCGTCCCCGCCGAGACGATCCGCCGCATCACGCACGAATACGCGTCGACGCCGCGCGCCGCGCTCTACGGGCGCATCGGGACCTGCAACCAGGAGTTCGGCACTCTCACCTCCTGGCTCGTCGATGTCGTCAACATCCTCACCGGCCACTTCGACACGCCGGGCGGGATCATGTTCGGCAAGCCCATTGCCTGGGGCGTGAACTCCCTCCCCAACCCCGAACTCGCGGACGGGGTACAACTCGGGAAGTGGAAGTCACGCGTTCGGGGGATCCCCGAGGTGCTGGGCCAGGTGCCGGTGTCCTGTCTCGCCGAGGAGATCGACACTCCGGGCCCCGGACAGGTACGCGCCCTCGTGACGATCGCGGGGAATCCGGTCATCAGCGCACCCGGCGCGGCGCGACTCGACACCGCGCTCCGGGACCTCAAGTGCATGATCAGCCTCGACAACGCCTTGAACGAGACGACTCGCCACGCGCACGTCCTGCTCCCCGGGCTCTCCGCGCTCGAACAGCCCCACTTCGACGATCTCATTCCGATGTGGCAGGTCCGCAGCGCGGCGCGCTTCACCGACACGATCTTCGATCCCGGCGACCGGCCGGCCGAGTGGGAAATCCTCGCTCGGCTCGGTGCAATGTGCGCGGGCATCCGCGATGCCGACATCGACGTCGCCGCGCTCGACGACGGGTTCTTCGCCGCCCTCGCCGAGGCGAAGGGCGCGGATCCGGCCGTTGCGATGGCCGAGTCCGAAGGGGTCGGGCCGATCCGGCTGCTCGACCTCCAGATTCGCACCGGCCCGTGGGGCGACCGCTACGGCGAAGTCCCGGACGGACTCACCCTGCAGTCGTTCCGCGATGCCGAGCACGGCATCGACCTCGGACCGATGGTGCCGCGCATCCGAGAAATTCTCGAGACGCCGAGCGGACGGATCGACCTCGCGCCCGACGTCGTCGTTGCGGACCTGCCGCGACTCCGCGACCGCATGGCGCGCACATCCGATGGGCTCCTGCTCACGTCCCGGCGCCATCTGCGGTCCAACAACTCATGGATGCACAACGTGAAGATCCTCGTGAAAGGCAAGGACCGCTGCACACTGCTCATCCACCCCGACGACGCGACCCGTACGGGCGTCACGAACGGCGAACTCGCGCATGTGAGTTCTGAAGCCGGCACCGTCGAGATCACCGTGGAGGTCAGCGACGAGATGATGCCGGGAGTCGTGTCGATGCCCCACGGCTGGGGTCACGACAAGGCCGACACCCGCATGGCCGTCGCCCGCGAACACGCGGGCGTCAACAACAACCTGCTCGCGCCCGTCGACCTCTACGACCCGCTCTCCAACAACGCCGCCGTCAACGGCATCCCCGTGGAGGTCACCGCCTCCAAACTCTGAGGCACCCGGACGTCCTCAGGCTCGAGACGACCAGCGGTCCGAGACTCCTGAGCACCAGTCGGAGCGGCGTGCCTCAGCCGCAAACTCTGAGGCACCCGCAGCGACGTGCCTCAGCTGCCGGTGCCGGGGAGGTCTTGCCAGTTGGGGACCGACGGGTGGGCCTGGCCGGCGGGGGCCTTGCCGAACTCGGTGAGCACGTTGATCGTCGCCTGGACCACCTTGGGGTTGTAGGCGGTCTCGGGGAAGTCTTTCGGCATGAGCTTGCTCACCCAGTAGTTGGTACCCGTCGCGAACACACCCGCACCGCTGGGCGCGGTGTAATAGGTGACGTCCGAATACCCGGCGCGCCCGCGGCAGTTGACCGGCGAATGCGCGACGATCTCGACGTTGTCCGGACCGCCCTGGCCACGGATGTACTGGTCGTATTCGGAGCCGACGCCGATTTCGAGATGGTCGCCGTTGTTCAGACCCGTGTTGGCCCAGATCCAGGACGCGGCCTGCGAGATGATCATGTCGGCACGCACCGGATTGCACTGGTACTGCTCGCCGATGAGCGACGCCTCGGGCCGGTTGACCGGCGAGTCCCGAAAGCTCACGGTCGTCTGCGAGGGATCGACCCTCCGAATGGGATCGGCGGTCGAGCGGTAGTTGATCATCGTCCGGTCGGCACCGAGCACGGTCGGCTCGAATCGCACCTGACGGAACACTGCGTTGGCCCCGAGGAATACGAGATTCACCCCGCCGTCGCGCGCGGCCTCCGCGCCGTCGAACATGGTCTTGGACCAGTACTCGTCGTGGCCCAGCGAGATGATCGCCTGGTGCTGGCGCATGAGCTCCGGCCGCTGATGCAGGTCGATGCTCGTGATGTAGGTCGCGTCGAGTGCCGCCTCTTCCGAGCGCATGATGAGCGGAAGTTCGTTGCCGATGAAGTCGCCCGAACCGTCGGTCACGATGTCGTAGGGCCGGTCGAACGACACCGCCTTCGACCGATCACCCCGACCGCCCGGACAGTTGTAGAGCGAACACCCACCCCATCGGTTGTAGGCCTGCCAGGAACTGACGGCGTTCATGATCACGTACGGCGCGGTGCTCGCGTCGTCGCGCACCGTGAGCGGCACCCACCGCTGCTGCCCCGTCGACGCGACGAGCTTGAGCAGGTAGGAGCCGTCGGGCCAATCGCTCCCGATGGCGAACGATGTCGACGCGTCCCAGCGCGCTTCGTAGGTGTTGGTCGCACTGATGAGCGTGGCGGCGGCCTGCACCTTGCCGGGAACGGGGTCGGAGGTCCACACCAACCGGGCACCGAGCCCCTGGTACCAACCCATGCGGTACGCCTCGATGGTGAAGGTCGGCGCGACGGTGGTCGCGAACAGATCGACCGTTTCGCCCCGCTGCGCGCTGGTGACGTTGAGGTATCCCTCGATGTCATGCGCCGCGCCGTCCTTGGTCAGTCGCCAGCCGGCCGTGCCCGGTTTCGCGTTCTCGGCCCGCACCGCGTCGCTGAACGGCCGCTCGAGCGCCGGGAGCGTCGCGGCCGTGGTCGTGGTCGGCGCCGTGGTGCGCGTGGTGGTCGACGAGCGCTCGGCCGAACTCGCGTTGCCGTCGCCGAGTTGGAGCACTGCGAAGATCACGGCCGCGCCGGCCGCGATCGCGCCCCCGACGAGGAGCTGACGACGGCGCCGACGTCGACGTCGGATTGCCTGACGCTCCCGGCGGGTCATTGGCCGTTGCGCGGCAGACTCGGAACTCACCGCTTCGAGCGTATCGACGCGCGCCCAGTGTTTTGGGGACCAATGACCGATCTTGGCCGATCGGCCTAGTGTCGGCCCTCATGACCGACCCAGCTCAGATCACGGCCCTCACCGACCGACTCCTCGCCGATCACGACCCCGCGGACCGCGTTGGGTTCCGCGGCGCGCAGTACGACCTCGGACTCGGATGGGTGCACTTCCCCACCGGTTTCGGTGGCCTCGACGCGGACCCGAAGCTGCAGCGGATCGTCGAAGAAAAGCTGCGCGCGGCCGGCGTCAACTACAAGGAAGTCGGATGGAACGGGTTCGGACTCTTCCTCGCCGCGCCCACGATCGTCGCCCACGCCCAGCCCGACACCACGGCGCGGCTGCTGCGTCCACTCTTCACCGGTGAGGAGATCTGGTGCCAGCTCTTCAGTGAGCCGGGTGCCGGAAGCGACCTCGCGTCGCTCGCGACCCGCGCGGTACGCGACGGCGACGAGTGGGTGGTCAACGGCCAGAAGGTGTGGAACACGCTGGCCCACATGGCCGACCGCGGGATGCTCGTCACCCGCACCGACCCCGACGTCCCCAAACATCGCGGCCTCACGTACTTCGCACTCGATATGCATGCGCCCGGTGTCGAAGTGCGGCCGCTGCGTCAGATCACGGGCGAAGCCGAGTTCAACGAGGTCTACCTCACCGATGTCCGCGTACCCGACGCCGATCGGGTCGGCGACGTCGGCGACGGATGGCGAGTGTCGATGACCACCCTGATGAACGAGCGCGTGACGATCGGTGGATCGGTCGCGACACGCGAGTCGGGTCCGATCGGTGACCTGATGAAGGTCTGGCGTGACCTCCCCGCCGAGCGGCGCGCCGATGTCGTCGCCCGCGATGCCGTCACCAAGCTCTGGGTCGAGGCCGAGGTGCTTCGCCTCACCAACATCCGGGCCAGTCAGAACCGCAAGGCCGGCATTGCGGGCCCCGAAGGTTCCGTGAGCAAGCTCGCGTTCGCGGAGGTCAACAAGCGCATCTACTCGGAGGCCATCAACGTGCTCGGCCCCGAAGGCGTCCTCATCGACCACTACGACTTCGTGCGGCCCGAGTCCGCGAACCTCACCGGCGGCCTCGACATTCGCAAGATGTTCCTCCGCGCCCGCGCCAACTCCATCGAGGGCGGCACGTCCGAGATCCTGCGCAACATCCTCGGTGAGCGCATCCTCGGACTGCCGGGTGAGCCTCGCACCGACAAGGAGTTGCCGTGGACCCAGGTGCCACGGAGCTGACCCGCTTCGACGAACTCGCGGCGGCATTCGCAGACGCGGCCGACCCCGAACGGGCCGCGTCGATGGCGAAGTACATGAAAGGCAACTTCTCGTTCCTCGGGATCCCCTCGCCGCAACGCAGGGCGATCCAGCGCGAGGTCCTCGGCGGTCGCTGGAAACCCACGGAACCGGAACTCGTTGCCTTCGCCGACACCGCATGGGCCCGACCGGAGCGCGAGTTCCAGTACGTCGCCTGCGATCTGGTCGACCGAGGCGCCACGCGGATGTCCGCCGCGTTCATCGACGACCTCGAGCGATGGATCACCCGTCGATCGTGGTGGGACACCGTCGATGCGCTTGCGGCGAGCGTCGGCGCGGTGGTGCGATCGCACCCCGAGGTCGCAGACCGCATGGAGCTCTGGATCGACTCCGATGACGTCTGGCTCACCCGCGCCGCGATCATCCATCAACTCCGATTCAAGGGCGCGACCGACGAGGCTCGCCTGTTCCGCTTCTGTCTCCGACGCGGGCAGGATTCCGAGTTCTTCATCCGCAAGGCGATCGGCTGGGCGCTGCGCGAGTACTCCAAGACCGACCCGGCTGCGGTGACGACATTCGTCGCCGCCCACGATGCCGAGTTGTCGCCGCTGTCGCGGCGTGAAGCACTCCGGCGGGTATCGCCGATGTGACTACGGGTTCAGCGGATGCGCGGCTCGCCACTGCGCGACGGCGCGGTCCCAGACCCGGCGGTCCCGCGTCACGGTGAAGCACTTCGGGAGCTTGTCCGGATAGCGACCCTTCCCCAACCAGACCACGACGTTGTCGGAACACCGAACGTCGTAGCCCGCGGGCAGTCCGAGGGTCTGGTGGTTGGGACGAGAGTCCACCCGGAAGACGTTGTCCCGCACGACCAGCTTCGGCGAGGTCTTGGCGTTCTCGTCCCACTTGAAGAACCCGCCATGACCCGGCGCGCGCCCCTTGTAGACGGTCGGCGTGGCCTGCAACCGCACCAGGTTGTTGCGGATCGTGTAGGTGTTCGTGTGCCCGTCGACCTGGTCACCCTTCGAGGGCCGGGCCGAGAAGCCCACGTAGCACCCGTCGAGCAGGCTGTCCTCGACGACGCCCGAATACAGCTGATCGTTCTCCACGCAGTCGTCGTGCATGAACGAGAGATGCACGCCCGAGATGGTGAAGTCCGAAGCCCCCTCCCGGGCCCGGATCCCGTCGCCGTAGTTGTGCACCCGGAGTCCGACGATCGTCAGGTGATCGTTCTCGAAGTTCAGACCCCCCGTGTGATGGAACGTCGACCACGGCGTGTACTGCGAATACGTTCCGAACACCCGCCCGCCCCACCAACAGGAGTTCGAACCCCCGGCGAAGGAAATCGGCCAGTTGTCCGCGTCGAGCCACATCGCAGTCTGGGCATCGACCGCTTCGTCGGCCTGCAGATCCTGGGTGAACCGACCTGTCTGAAGGCCCCCAACACCGACGTGATGGGCCCGATCGAGACAGGCGGCCGCGGCGGCCAGCCCCGAGGGCGTGGTCGCGGCCGGTCGAGGGGCCTGGGGCACCGTCGCGGCGCGGGCCGAGCCGATGCCCCCGGTCACCAGGACGACGGCCACCACCAGACCGGCCACGCCGGTCCTCGTCGCACGCCGATCCGCCACCACGTTCCTCTCCTTCGGGGTGGAACAGTCTGACGGATCTCCGACGCGTTTCCGGACGCGGCCTCGCGACGAGTTCCGAGCGCGAACTGCGGTCGGAACTTTGGAGGTGGCGGTGGGAATTGAACCCACGTCCAGGGTTTTGCAGACCCTTGCCTGAGCCACTCGGCTACGCCACCGGGACGGATGAGGT
>JAENVU010000422.1 GCA_016650415.1 Acidimicrobiia bacterium | reverse complement strand
TGCGCCCGGTCGAGCCTGCGGCCCGCCCTCGCCAGCATTCGTTCGACCAACTCTTCGACATCGCGGGCGTCGAGGACGACGCCGGTCAGCTCATGATCTCCGCCGCGCGCCGCGAACACGCGTCCCGGTTCGTTGATCCAGATCTCTTCGACGTCGGGATCCTCGAGGAGCGGTGTGATGGCACCAAAGCCCACGATGCGCTGGTGCAGGAGTTCGACATCCCCGTCCGGCAAGGGGGGGAGCCCGCCCCCGAGGTACCGGTCGCGATACTCCGCCACGACCTCGTCCACGAGCGCCCGCAGCGCGCGGTCCTCGTCCAACGGGACATCCCGACGGGCCAACAGCTCCCGCACGTCCTGCTCGACGAGCGCAATCGCCGATCCGGTGTCGAGCCCGATCACGATCGGACCACCGCGAGGCTCGATCGCAGCTCGCGCAACCACCGCGAGCGGGGCGCAATCTCCGTCAGCGGGCGCCCTTCCCACCCGACCCGACCGAGCGCCGCTTCCTCCGGAAGGAGTGCGGCGGGAACATCCCCCATCCATTCCTCGACGGATCGCGAACACTCCTGCAGCCGGCGGCCTGCCCGCGGCGCGCGGTTCAACACCACGCGCACCTTCCGACTCGCGTCCGGAAGTCCCTCGGTGAGGTTCCGATGGGCGACCACCGCCCGCCGGAGACCGACGGGATCCGCCGCCGCGACGAGGAGGATGTCGTCGGCCCGCTCCAGTGCGATCCGGGTCAGAAGATTTCGCCGGTAGGGCACTCGGTCATACGCGAGTTCCTCGTCCTCTTCGATCGGCGCTGCGAGATCCACGACGACGACGTCGTACTGAGTCGTTGCTGCCGCCAGCACCCCGCGCCACGCGATCTCACGCACTTCCGGCCAGAGCTCGGCGCGAGCCAGCCCGGCCAGGACGGCCAGGCCATTGGGGCCGAACTGCACAGTGGTATCGAACGGGCTCGGCCAGCCGTCAGCCGCGAGCCGGGCCGCCTGAGCCAGCGACGGAGACTCGTGGAGTTCGAGGAGCTGCGCGACCGACGCGGACCAGGCATCACCATCGATGAGGAGCGTGCGCGCCCCGGCGCGCGCCGTCTCGATCGCCACGTGCACCGCGACCGTCGTCCTCCCGGGCGAGCCCGCTCCGCCCCACACAGCGACGATGCGTCCAGCGTCCGCGGTGCCGTCGGCGGCCTCTCCGACTCCCGCGGCGGACCGCGGATCGCACGGGACCGGGGACTCCAGCGAATAGAGCGCCGCGGCGATGAGTTCGGGAGTCGCGTCGAGCGCGAGGCAGTGCACGCCGAGTCGGTCCAGCAGTCTGGCCGAGTTCCCGATCGCGAATGCCTCGATTCCGGCGCGTCGCAATGTCGTCACGAGATCGCGATCGAGCCAGGGCAACGATGCATCGAGCACGACTGCCGTCGGCCGATCACGGAGCGCGGTACCGAGGAGCTCGCCATGGTCGACGCAGCGACGCGCGACGCGTACCCCAAGCTCCCGCCGCTGGAACGCGCGGACCAGCGGCAGTTCCCACGCGGCGCCGCCGGCACAGACCACGACCTCGATCACGTCGGTCATGTCGGTCATCGAAGATCGCCGCGGTCGTACCGTTCGCGGCCGCGGCCATCGAGATCACCGTGGGCGCGGATCACGTCGAGTTCGGCATTCCTGGCGGCGAATGCGACCGCCACCGCCGCGTCGGGCTCCACCCCAAGGGTCAAAGCACTGATCGCCCCGGCGCGTTGTCCGAACAACCCGTCTGCCCGTACGACCCCGCGGACCGTCGCCTCGCGAGCCACCATGATCGTTCGCGCAGCATCGGTGCCCTTGTCGAACGTGGCAACCACGTCGACGCGATCTCCATCCCGCACGTCCCCGCCGAGTGCATGGTCGGGCGTCACGGGAATCGTGATGTCGCGTCCCGCCGGAATGGCACCGCCCAGTGCGCTGACCGGTACGACTGCGCCCGCAGGAATCGAGGTTCGCAGCACCCGGCCGACCGGAGGACCCTGACCGACTCGGCTCAGGCCGTTGAGGACACCGGGGCCGCCCCGCAGTTCCCGGATCGAGACGTCGTCCGCGCTGAGCACATGACCCGCTTCCAGGTCGGCGGAGGCGACGTAGACGCGGGTTGCCAGCACTGGATCGCCCGCGAGTCGAAGGCCGCCGATGACCGACACCGCGACCAGGACGAGGCCGGCGACGATCCGGGAGTCGACTGTGGGCATACGCAACCGCGGGCGGCGCTGCGATCCGATCGCCGCGGTCATGCGACCACCCGCCCGCGGCGGAGAGCACGGTGGGCACGATTCGATACCCTGTGAAGGTCAAACGAACGCAAGTGCACACGACACGTGTCTGAAGGGGCTTCCGTGGCCGACGTCGACGACCTGCCTCCCCC
>JAENVU010000421.1 GCA_016650415.1 Acidimicrobiia bacterium | reverse complement strand
CCTTGCCCGCCGCCTCTTCGCTGCGGGGGTTCTTGATCGGGTGCTCGTGGTGCGGTTGCCCCGACGGAGGGCATTCATGCATCTGGACACCATCATCACGATGGTCGACCGCGACTCGTTCCTCACCTATCCCGGCGTGGTGGACGCGCTCCCAACCTGGTCGGTGCGCCCTGGAGATGCCGACGGTGAACTCGTGATCGAGACGGAGCCGCGACTCTTCGACGCGATCGGCAGGGCCTTGCGGCTTGATCAGGTGCGCATCGTCACCACTGGCGGCGACGAGATCGAGGCCGAGCGCGAACAGTGGGACGACGGGAACAACGTCCTCGCCCTCGCTCCGGGGGTGGTCGTTGCGTACGAGCGCAACGTCGGGACCAACACGCAACTCCGGCGGGCCGGTATCGAAGTGATCACCATTCCCGGGAGCGAACTCTCTCGAGGTCGCGGCGGCCCGCGGTGTATGAGCTGTCCGCTGGCTCGCGATGCGGCATAGGAGGCCATCATGTTGGTCGTCATCGGGCTGGGCGGACACGCGCTGCTGTCACGAGGGGAGGAGTTCGACCTCGCCGCGCAGCGCGATCGCGCCGCGATCGCGGCCCGAGCGATCGCGGAGATAGCACGGGAGCACGACGTGATCGTGACCCACGGCAATGGCCCCCAGGTGGGGGCACTTGCGGTTCAGAGCGAACCGGCACGCGGTGGCGGCGCGACGTCACTCGACGTCCTCGACGCCGAGAGTGTCGGCATGATCGGGTACCTCCTCGAGCAGGAACTCGGCAACGAACTCGACGGCCGCGATGTCGCCGCGCTGATCACCCAGGTCGTGGTCGACGAAGCCGATCCGGCCTTTGCGGACCCCACGAAGCCGATCGGTCCCAAGTACACCGAGGACCAGGCCAAGGCGCTGGTGTTCGAGCGGGGTTGGTCGATTGCCCCCGAGGGCGATGGTTGGCGACGCGTGGTTCCGTCACCGAGGCCGCGGGCAATCGTGGACCTGCGCACCATCGAGATCCTCCTGGAGTTCGGTGTCGTCGTGATCTGCACGGGCGGGGGAGGGATTCCCGTCTGTATCGGCGCCGACGGCGGGCTCCACGGAGTCGAGGCCGTCATCGACAAGGACCGCTCTGCCGCGTTGCTCGCCGAGGACCTGAGCGCGGATGCGCTCGTGTTGCTGACGGATGTCGACGCCGTGATGGCCGACTGGGGCATGCCGACCGAACGGCCCATCCGCGTCGCGGATCCGGCCGAGTTCGAGGCCATCGCGTTCGCCCCGGGGTCGATGGGTCCGAAGGTCGCGGCGGCGTGTGAGTTCGCACGAACGACGGGGCGGCCCGCGATGATCGGTTCGATCGAGGATGCCGCGGCGGTCCTGCGCGGCGACGCCGGCACGACGATCTGCATGACCGGGGAGTCGGCTCCGTCGCCAGACCCACCTCAGCCGCCCCGGTCGACGCCGAGAATCATGCATCTCTCGGGCTGATCGGCGATAGTGCACATTCTCGGACGGCCGTCGGTCGCCCCATCACGAGGTGGTATTGATGAAACTGCAGCGTTCGGATCGTGATGTGTTCGGGGCGGGTTCAATGTTGTTCGCGACATTGGCCCTGGTGCTCGCGATGGGCGCCCTCGTCACTGCCGGCATTGCCTATTCGCGGAGTAACGATGTCAGCCGCCGGGTTGACAAAGTGGCCGCGAGCGGCGCGATCGGGTCGGCGACGACGGTGACGCTTCAGGAGTTCTCGATCTCGGTGGCGCCCGGGCTCGTGAGGGCGGGGCGGGTGACCTTCGACGTCCGGAACGTCGGCGGGATGACTCACGAACTGGTCATCGTGCGCGCCGCCAGTGCCGAAGCGCTGCCCAAGGTGACGACGGCCGGCGAGCGTTCGGTCGGCGCAGTGGATGAGGAAGCGATTCCGGAGTCGGACAAGATGGGTGAGGCCGGCGAGGTCAAGGCCCAAGGACACGTCACCAAGACGTTCAAACTGCCTCCCGGCGAATACGTCGTGTTCTGCAACATCGACAACATCAACCAAGACGGCTCGGTGACGAACCACTTCGTGAAGGGCATGCACGCGACCCTGACCGTCGTCTGACGAATCGAGACGATGTTCGGATGACGTCGAAGCTGAACCGTTCGCTCGGCCTCCTCCAGGTCACCGCGAGCGGCGTCGGCATCATCGTCGGCGCGGGGATCTATGCCCTGCTGGGTGCCGCGACGAAATCCGCGGGCGGCGTGGTGTGGATGTCGTTCGGAGCTGCCGGGTTGTTGAGCGCGCTCACGGCGCTGAGCTACGCGGAACTCTCGTCCATGTACCCGAGCGCAGGGGCCGAGTTCGAGTACACACGGCATGTCGCGCCGGCCTTCGTTGCCTTCGTCGTCGGCTGGATGATGATCCTCGGTCTCGTCGTCGCGGGTGGGGCGGTCGCGCTGGGATTCGCCGGCTACTTCCGCCATTTCGTCGACGTTCCGGCACCAGTCGTTGCGGTCGGCCTGCTGGTCGCGATGGGCGGGATCGCGACGCTGGGCATCGAGCGCGCGGCGCGGCTGACCGTCGTCCTGAGCGTGCTGCAGGTCGCAGGTCTGGTGGCGGTGATCATCGTCGGCGCGCCCCATCTGGGGGACTATGACCTGGTCGGCGGGGCATCGGTCGGTCGGGTACTCGGTGGCGCGGCACTGGTGTTCTTCGCGTTCATCGGGTTCGACGAAGTCATCACGTTGGCAGCCGAGACTCGTGATCCCGCCCGGACGGTTCCGCGGGCTCTGCTCATTGCATTGGCGATTTCCACTGCGTTGTACATGGCGGTCGGTGTGGCCGCGGTGAGTGTGCTCGGCCCCAACGCGTTGGCGGAGTCGGCGACCCCGCTCGCCGATGTCATGCATACGGCGATCGGTTCCGCGAGCTCTGATGCGATGGCGATCGCAGCGATGATCGCGACCATCAACACGACCCTGCTGGTCGTCACCGCGGCATCTCGGTTGACCTGGAGTATGGCCACGGTCGGGACCCTTCCCCCGGCGCTGCGCGTGCTGAATCGCCGTCAGGTGCCGGCTCGTGCGATCGGTCTCGCAGTGATGGTCGCGGCCGGGTGCGCGGCAATGGGCCGTATCGCGCTCGTCGCGGGCGTCACGGATTTCGCGGTCTTCTTGGTCTTCGTCGCGGTCAATGCCACCGTGATCGGGTTGCGGTTCCGTCAGCCCAACCATCGGCGACCGTTCCGAGTTCCCTGGAGCATCGGGAAGGTGCCGGTTCCCGCAGTGTTCGCGCTGCTGACCGTCGGCGCGGTGGTGCCGTCGCTCGAACCGGCGGCCATCGGGTGGGGCTCGTTCGTCCTGCTGGTCGGGGTCGTCGCCTACGGTCTGATGCGCCGCCGACCCGCGGTAGTCGAGACGATTCCGGGAGCCGACGATCCGATGACCCGACGTACCCAGGTGGCCGAGGCGGAGGCCCTTCGAGCCGCGGAGTTGCTCGCGGTCGACTTCGATGCCGTCGAGTTCGATCTTGCCCAGTTCCGCCAGGGTCTCGAACGGGAGCTCCAACACGGGCGAGCCGACCCTGACACCAACGTGACCGACGATGATCTCGTGGTCACGGCGAAGATCGCGCTTGCCCACCTCAACGAGATCCCCGACTACTACTCCCGCCTCGAGGTCATGGAGGCCCAGGCCATCGAGGAGTGGAAGCACCGGTAACCAGGGAAGTCGTTGAGGCATGGATGGTCCCATCGCCGGACGGTTCGAGGGTCAGCTCGTTGCGATCAGGCGGTCCACATCTTCGAGTCGCAGTACTCCGGTCACCTGTCCGGCTTTGGCGACGGGCAGCTGACGATCGACGGCCCGCGCCAGCCGAGCGATGAGTTCATCGCTCAAGGGGTCCTCCGGTGCGATCGGCGCCGCTTGCATCCACGGCCCGATCGGGATCCGGTCGAGATCGACGCGCATCGCGTCGGCGACGTGGTGACCCTCGAGCCGAATATGGACGATCGTCGCGGCCTGTTCGGCGGATGCTCCGAAGTAGATGAACGCGCCGATCAACATCAGCCAGAGATCGAAGAAGAAGCCGATCACCATGAGTGCCACGGCGAAGGCGTGTCCGACCCGAGTCGCGGTTCGCGTGGCGGCTTCGAGCGTCTGGTTGCGTTCCAGGAGCGATCGGAACACGCGCCCACCGTCGAGCGGGAAGGCGGGAATCAGGTTGAAGGCCCCGAGGATGAGGTTGAGCCAGGTGATCCGGGCCAGCCACGCACCGTCGATGAGGTCGACTGGCACGAGCGAGTGGCCCGTCACGATGCAGAGCGCGCCCGCCATCGCGGCAATGGCGAAACTCGCGAGCGGTCCGACGATCGCAATCGCGAACTCGTCGCGCGGACGTTCCGGCAGCCGCTCCATCTTCGAGACGCCACCGAGGGGAAGCAGCAAGATCTCGTGCACATCGACGCCCCGGGTCCGGGCAACGAGGCTGTGCGCGAACTCGTGGACGATGACGCAGGCGAAGATGACGAGGAGCCACGTGACGCTCAGGAGCGCGTTCGCGACTCCGGGTTCGGGCGCGGCCGCCGCGAACAACGCGACCAGGACCAGAAAACTGAGATGGACCCGGACCTCGATCCCTGCGACGCGCGCGATCGGAAATGACGTCCAGCTGCCCCGTCGGTTGGTCGCAGGCTCGACCCCGGTGGTCATCGCCTATTCGGTCGTGGCCGGGACGCGCGCCTCGGCGTGACCGAAAATGACCTCGCCGGTGATCGGTCGAGCGAGATCGCCGAGGTCCGCGGTGAGGTCGATCAAGAGATCGTCGACGGTCAGCATTCCGACGACCGCGCCGGCTTCGATAAGGGGAAGTCGGCGGATCGCGTGGCTGCGGAAGATGGGGAGTGCATCCCGGAGATCGGCCTCGGCATCGAGGCTCACGAGTTCGGTGGTCATCACGCTGTCGATACGCCCGTCGGCCGGCGTCGCCTGGGCCAGGCCGCGAACGACCAGATCGCGGTCGGTGACGATGCCCACCGGCACACCGCCGTCGAGCACGATCACCGCACCGACGGCCTGCTGATCCATGAGCTGGGCTGCAGTATGGATCGACTCCGCCGCATCGATCGTCACGGGCTGCTTTCGAACTGCATCCATTGCTCGCATCGTGGTCGCACCTCTTCGTCGCGGTCCGGTGGTCCGAACTCCTGCACCAACCCTCGCACGGGCGGCGGCGCCTCTGTCAGTGCCTACCGACCGTGACGTTCGGGACCTTTGGCGGAGGACCGCGCGGTCGTCATGACGCCGGCTGCTCGACCGCCCGGCGGACCTCGGCCATGTCGAGGGCGCGGAT
>JAENVU010000420.1 GCA_016650415.1 Acidimicrobiia bacterium | reverse complement strand
GGTAAGATGCTCGACCTCGTCCTCGGTCAGCGCGAGTCGGGACAGCTTGGCGACGTGTTCGACGTCGGCACGAGAAATGGGATCAGCCATGAGCCGGCGAGTCTAGAAGTCACGGCACTCGAGCTCTCCGGCCGAGCCGCTGCAACGGCAGCCCCGATCAGGAGTCTTGGACGGAGTGGTGCGCGCAACCCACCGCGCCGCCCCGGCGGCTCGGGATTTGTCGGCCCCTTACCTATACGGGTCGTCGTTTCGACCGGGATAGACCCACCAGTCCTGGGGTGAGGCCGTCCAGTCGGGGTCCTCGTAGATGCAGTTGACCGGACACACGGGCGGCAGACACTTCCCGCACCCGGAGCACAGTTCGGGGAGGATGATGACGTCGATGCCGTGATTGAAGATCGCGCCGAACTGCGGCGGGCAGTGCCGGATACAGGTGTCGCAGTTGATGCAGATCGCCATGTCGATGATGAGGGGCGGGCTCTGCCACTTCGCATTGCGTTCGTGCGAGGCAATGCGTTCCTCGCGCGCACCGTCGGCCATCAGAGAAATGTAGACGGGCGGCCGTTCCCACCCCGGGCTCGCCCTCCCGAACGGCCTGGCTGCACCCGGGCGGCGTGGTCGACGCCCGCGTCGCCGCGTCGGTAATGTCCCGGGACCCGATCATCCGTTGCAGGAGGCACACCGTGTCGAAGTCCGAGTTCTTGTCCGACGAATGGTTCACCGCCGTTGCCGCCCTCATGACCGAGCACGGAGCCGACGCGCCGTCGACGACGAGCATGATGCTCAACATGGTCATCACCGACACCCCATGGGGCGAGCGGGAGATGCATATGGGAGCGGTCGAAGGGCAGGCCAAGATGGGGCAAGGCCACTCCGACGGCGCCGACGTCACGATGACGACCGACTACATCACCGCCAAGGAAGTGTTCGTCTCGGGCAACCAGCAGGCGGGCATGCAGGCGTTCATGGCCGGCAGAGTCAAGGTTCAAGGCGACATGACCAAGCTGATGATGGCCCAGCAGGGCGGCGGTCCCGGTGGGAACCAGGCGCTCACCGACGCCATCCAGGAGATGACCGAGTAGACGACCGCCCATCCTGCGGGCTCGCGCGTGAACTCGGTCACGCGACACCCGGGTTCGGACAATCTGGGATCGGATCCGGTCGACGCTCCCATAGGGTGCGCTGCTGATGCCCTTTCGTCGCCCGTCCGATCCCGGCGCTGCCGACGCGACCGACGCACTCGTCGACGGTGACCGCGCGCTGCGGCGCGGGACCGCGCGGGCCGCGCTCCGGCACCGTGATTTCCGCCTCGTCTGGGGCGGCACGTTCCTCTCGAACATCGGCACGTGGATGCAGAACGTGCTGCTCGGGAAGTTCGCGCTCGATCTGACCCACGACGCCGGCTACGTCGGCTTGCTCTATTTCGCGCAGCTCGGCCCACTCCTGTTCCTGAGCCAGGTCGGTGGCGTCATCGCCGACCGCGTGAACCGGCGCCGGTACCTGGTCATCATGCAGTTCACCCAGATGCTGCTGTCCTTCGGCCTGGCCGCGCTCGTCGTCGTGGAGCAGCCGTCGAAGTGGGGCATCTTCGGCTGCGTGCTCGCGATCGGGATCGTCAACGCCTTGAGCGCACCCTCGATGGGCGCCATCCTGCCGACGCTCGTCCCGAAGGAAGACATCTCGGGCGCGGTCTCACTGCAGTCCGTGCAGTTGAACCTCTCCCGAGTCCTCGGGCCGGTCATCGGGGCACCGTTGCTCGCGATCTTCGGCCCCCAGTGGGTGTTCGCGATCAACGCAGCGACCTACGCCTTCGCCGTCGCCGGGCTGATGCTGGCCCGCTACGACGCCCGCAACCCCAACCCGATCCAGGGCCGCATCAGCGAGAAGCTGCTGTCCGGCATACGGATTGCCTGGCGTGACCGCCTGCTACGCCGGATCTTCGTCACGATGTTCACGTTCTCGTTCTTCTCGCTCATGTACGTCGGTCTCTTCCCCGAGGTGGCCGACACCAACTTCGGCATCTCCGCGTCCGACACCTACCTCCTGCTCTACGCGGTATGGGGTCTGGGCGCGACCCTCGGCGCGTTGACCATCGGCACCTACCTCGCGGAACATTCGAAAGCTCGCATCACGCGGTACTCGCTCGGATTCTTCGCAGTGCTCCTCGCCGTCTTCGCGCTCATCCGGACTGCGCCATTGGCGTTCGTCGTCGCGCCCGCGCTCGGCTTCGTGTACTTCCTCGTCATCACCGCGCTCTCGACGATCATGCAGGAACATCTCGAAGACGAGATCCGCGGCCGGATCATGGCCATCTGGATCATGAGCTTCGGGGGCACGGTCCCCATCGGGGTCTACGCGGGCGGCCTCATGATCTCGGCACTCGGGATGACCATCAGCCAGATCATGTTCGTCGGCGTCGTCGCGGCCGCACTGTTGGCCTGGTACTGCGACCTCGACGCGGTCGGCGGCGGCCCCCTGGCAAGCGCCGAGGGTTCGTAGGCCGATCACACCAAAACGATCGGGATCCGCTCGGTTCGTTCAAGCGGCGGTGCCACAGTGACGACACCAGGAAAGCCTTCGGAAGGACTCCTCCCATGTCGCGGAGCTCACGAGCTCGATTCGTGCTGCCAGTATTCGGCATCGCCGCGATCGCGAGCGTCGGGATCAACGGAATCGGTGCCGCCGCGACGCCCGCCACCGCACCCGCGTTGCACCTCCGGTCGGTACCCCACGTCCCGATCGTCCTCGACCCGACCCCGTCGAGCCCGACACTGGTGGCGGCCACTCCGCCGCCGACCGGCGGCCTGCGCGCCGCGAGTGCGAACGCCACCTTCGTCATCAACTGGGATACCGGCTTCAACAACAACCCGAGCGCCAAAGCCGCGTTCCAATACGCCGTGGACCAGTGGGCCAACGCGATCAGCTCACCCGTGCCCATCACGATCGACGCCGGCTTCACCGCCCTCGGCACCAACGTGCTCGGCAGTGCCGGTCCGAATGCGGTTCTGCGTGACTTCGCGGGTGCGCCCCTCGCGCACACCTGGTTCCCCGTCGCGTTGGCGAACTCCCTGACCGCGACCGACCTCGATCCCGCCGTCGCCGACATTGGCGCGAGCTTCTCCTCGAACTTTGCCGGCTTCTACTTCGGCACCGATGGCAAGACCGCCGGCAAGGTCGACTTCGCGAGCGTCGTCATGCACGAGATCGGACACGGTCTCGGGTTCATCGGCTCGTACGACGTCTCCAACGGCGTCGGGCAGATCTGTTGTGGCCTCGACTACCCGCTGGCGTTCGATCGGTTCGCGACCAGCGCCGGCCATGCCCTGACCGACGATCCGGTTCCTTCCGCCCAGCTCGCCGGCGATCTGCAGAACAACCAGGTGCAGTTCACCGGCGCTGCAGCCCAGGCCGCCGCGGGCGGTGCCGCCAAGCTGTACTCGCCGAGCCCGTGGGAGCCCGGCAGTAGCTACTCCCACCTGGACGAGAGCACCTACCCGGCGGGCGACGTGAACTCGCTCATGACTCCCGCAATCGGCGCGAACGAGGTCATCCACTCGCCGGGGCCGATCGCCCTCGGGATCTTTGCCGACACCGGTTGGAACGTC
>JAENVU010000419.1 GCA_016650415.1 Acidimicrobiia bacterium | reverse complement strand
CCCGACCGGCGCGGTCGGGGACGTCGACCTCGACCCAGATCGCGCCGCGCGGCTCGAGTCCGATACCAGGAAGTACGCCCGTACGGACGAGGCGAAGTGGGTGCGGGCTGAGTACCGCATCGCCGAACTGCTCGTCGGCCACCGTCACCGTTGGATGGAACTCGAGCGACATCTCGAGCGCCTCGGCAATGGCCCGAGCCTGATCGAGGCCACCCGTTCGTGATCTTCGAACATCGAGCTCCTGTAACGCCACGATGTCCGGAGCGTGCTTCGCGATCACGCGCGCGATTCGCTCCGGCGAAAGTCGGCCGTCGATGCCGACACACGAGTGCACGTTGTAGGTGAGGATGCGCACGCCGCGTCGCGAGTGCTCATCGGATTGGGATGGCCGAGGCCGTGCTCCACCGAGCACGGCGAAGGCCGTCTCCCGCAGGTCCCGAGGCCGTGTCACCGCGGGGGTAGGCGACGGGGCGAATGGCGTATCGGAAGGGGTCAGGACGAAGGCCGACGTCTCGCTCGGCCCCGGGCCGGCGTGCGCGCCGTGCTCGAAGGGAAAGCTCACCTGATCCCCGTCGAGCCGCCAGCCACTGATGATGATCTCGCCCGCATCCGGATGCTCGCAGAGCGCGACGAGATCGGCCGCGACCTGCGCGCGGTACGGGTGGTCCGGGCCGAGGACCTGGAGCGCGTCGTCGGGAAGTTCGAATCGTCCCCCGGCCGTGTGGGCGATCGCGTGGCCGGCGCGCGGGCCGCGTCGGAGCGCAAGGGGGACCCCCGCATCCTCGACGATCGCGTTCGCAAAGGCGTCCAACTCGTCGTCGGAGAGGGTGCGGGGTGCGTACACGTGTCCGAGTGGACCTTGCGCCGTCACCATGAGGGTTCCGGCTTCTTGGTGAACATCGGACACGTCCAGCCCCGGAACGATCCGCGCAATGATGCGCTCGCCCAGGAGGCGCGATCGTTGATTGCCGACTCCGGCGGCTGACGCGTCAGCGGACTCACCGCGATCCGGGGAGACGATGCCCAGCGTGCGGGCGACCCGGTCGATCGCCGAGGCCACGGTCTCGCCGTGAATCGACGCGTACGGCTCGGTGGCTTCCTGCCCGTGGTCCGAGAGTATCCAGACGTCGTAGGCCCGGCCGATGGAGCGATGCGCGGCGCGCCACAAACGGGCCACTGCCGCATCGATGGGCGGCAGTGCATGCCGCGCGAGCTCGGAATCCGGGCCCCGCCGGTGCGCGTTCTCGTCGTAACCGAGGAAGTTTCCGTAGACGACCGGGCGGCCGCGGGCCAGGTCCACCGACATTCCCAAGACCGAGAGTTCGCGCAGCACGACCCCGACCGCGGTGCGGGACAGCAGGAACTTCAGTTCCGATGCGCGGTCTTCCCCCGCACGGAGGCCGGCCCGGAGATCCCTCGGACCGGCGAGCAGCTCGCGACCGGCCAGTGCGGCGATGCGGAGCAGTGCGGGAAGGTAGGCGAGCCCGACGATCGGTGTCAGCCACTGCCGGTGTCGAGGCAGCACGTCGCCGATACCGAGTGACGCCATACAAAACCGCGCGTCGGCTGCCGCTCCGGTGTACACGTTGGCGTACGACGCGCCGCCCGCGAGCAATGACCCGGACGATTGCGCGGCGACGCGGGACTCGACTGCCGTCGCCGCGTCGCTCTGGTACATGCGCATCAATCGCCCGGTGGCGTGATCGATGAATGTGAAGGCCGGTACCGCGGCCTCGACGCCGTAGAGGAGTTCTGCCTGCACCGCCGGCGTGGTCGAGGGCAGGCCGGAGTAGATCGGTCGGAACTCGAGTTCTCGCGCCGTGAGCAATCGCGCGACGAAGGGCATACGGCCTCCGGCGACGGCGGCCCGCAACCGCTCAGCGGACAGTCCGTCGATCTGGATGATCAACAGTCCAGGCGCGTTCGACGGGGGGACGTACTCGCCCGCCGAATCGTGGATCCGTGCGAGCCACCTGCTCCGGCTCAGGCTGCGCCGCAATGTCCTGAGCCGCAGCTCGAGGAGGTCAATCACGGCATAGGGGTTAGTGCTCGGGGCCCTTGGCCAGTTTCGATTCGAGCACGTCGAGGTTCGCCAGGTTGGCCATGAGGTGCAGGATGTCGCCCTCCTGGCCGACGAGGTCCGGTCGGACGACTTGACCGGCGCCGAGGCGGGTGACCGCCGCGAGTGAGAACACGCCCGGTTCGCCGAGGCCGTCGAGCTTCTTCCCGGCCCAGACCGCGGGCAGGTTGCGCTCGACGAGTCCGACGCCGCCGGCGGCGTCGGTCCAGTCGGCAACGCTCGGGGTCGGGAGGAGGCGCCGCAAGACCTGTTCGGTGGTCCAGGCCACGGTCGCAACCGTGGGGATCCCGAGGCGTTGGTAGATCACCGCGCGGCGAGGGTCGTAGATCCGGGCCACGACGTGCTCGACGTCGAAGGTCTCGCGCGCGACCCGCGCCGCCATGATGTTCGAGTTGTCGCCGCTCGTGACTGCCGCGACCGCGCCGGCGTCGCGGACACCCGCGGCCTCGAGGGTGTCGCGGTCGAAGCCGAAACCGACGAGGCGGTATCCACCGAACCCTTTCGGCAGGCGGCTGAACGCGTCCTTCTTCTTGTCGATGACGGCGACGGTGTGCTCCATACGCTCGAGCGCCCCGGCGAGTTCACTGCCGACGCGACCGCATCCGATGACGACAACGTGCACGTCTGACTCACCTTCTGTGCTGGGCTCGAGGACTCCGTGCGGGCCGGGGCGATGCTACCGGCGGTACCGTGAGTGGGTCGGCTTCGGCTCGGTAGCAATCCTTGGAGGGCCACATGGGTGTTCGCAAATTCATGAAGCGGGTCGGCCAATCGGTCGAGGAGGCCGATCGCGAGAAGCTGATGGCCTTCTGTGGCGGGCTCGATGTCCCGAACCTCGACCAGGTGCCGCTCCGCACACCGGTCCGGCTGGCGGGCGAGGTGACGTCGATCCGGATCGTTCCCCGGGCCGGGGCGCCTGCGGTCGAAGCGACGATCCGGGACGGTCACGGCGCCGTCGTTGCGGTATTTCTCGGGCGGGGGCGGGTTCGGGGGATGACGCCCGGACGGCGGGTCAAGCTCCAAGGCGTGGTCCTCGAGGAGGGCAACGAACACCTCGTGTACAACCCGACCTACGAGCTCTGCCCGTAGGTCGTCACCGGGTCAGGTGGCTGCGGGCGTCGCGCTCTCGCCGGTGAGGATCTGGCGGATCTGATCTTCCGATTCCGGGGTCACGAGCGCCAGTACCTCGTCACCGGCCTCGAAGGTCGTCTCCCCGCGAGGTACCACCAGATGCTCGTCCCGCAGGATGGCCACGATCGTGGCTTCGCGGGGAAGCGGGATGGTGGCGATCGAGCTGCCGACGACCTCGGCACCGTCTGCGAGGGTGACTTCGACCAGTCGGGCCAAGCCGCCCTCGAAGCGCAGGATCTCGACGAGCTTGCCGACGCTCACGGCCTCTTCGACGAGGGAGGTGATCAGCGTCGGCGTCGAGACGAACAGGTCGACGCCCCAGTTCTCGGTGAACATCCATTCGTTCTTCGGGTGGTTGACCCGAGCGATGACCCGGGGAATACCGAACTCTTGCTTGGCGAGGAGCGAGACGACGAGGTTGTCTTCGTCGTCTCCGGTGGCCGCCACGAGCACTTCGCACTTGTCGAGTCCCGCTTCACGCAATGAAGCGACTTCGCAGGCGTCGCCGATGTACCACTCGATGCCTTCGTCGACCGTCGAGCGGTCGAGGACGGGTTGCTTCTGCTCAATGAGCAGCACCTCGTGACCTGCCTGGTGCAGGGAGGAAGCGACATGTTGTCCGACGTTGCCGGCACCGGCGATAGCGACTCGCATCGAGGGGAAACCTAGTGCTCCGGAACCCGGAGTTGTGGCCTCGGCCGTGACAGACTCTGCCTCGAAATTCTGCGGGTCACACGGATTGGGGTCTGGTGTCGGTCGTCAAGCGCATCCTGGTCGGCCGCCCTCTGGCGACCGCGGAACAGGAACACCAACGGATCAACAAGGTCACTGCACTCGCGGTGTTCTCCTCGGACGCAATTTCGTCCACGGCCTACGCGACTGAAGAAATCCTGTTCGTTGTCGCATTGGGATCTTCGAGTCTCGCCCTGGGTCTCAACACGCTGATCCCGATCTCGATCGCGGTCGCACTCGTGTTGGCGATCGTCGTCACGAGCTACCGGCAGACGATCTACGCCTACCCGAGTGGTGGTGGGTCCTATGTCGTCAGCCGCGAGAACCTCGGCGAGATGCCGTCCCTCGTCGCCGGCGCATCGCTCCTGGTCGACTACATCCTGACCGTCGCCGTGTCGATCTCTGCCGGTGTCGCCGCGATCGTGTCGATCCCGGCGTTCCGAGATCTGGCGGACCGTCGCGTCGAACTCGGCTTGGTTTTGATCGGCCTCATCACGGTCGCAAACTTGCGCGGGCTCAAGGAGTCGGGCCGCGTCTTCGCGGTGCCGACCTACATCTACATCACCGTGTTGACGGCACTGGTCGGCTACGGGTTGTACCAGAGCTACTCCGGGAACATCGGCCACGTTCCGTTCAACAAGGCAGAGTTCGAAGGTCACTTGCAGTTCGGCGGGGAACTCACGCTCTTCTTGATCCTGAAGGGCTTCTCGTCGGGTGCCGTGGCGCTGACCGGTGTCGAGGCGATCTCCAATGGCGTGCCGGCATTTCGGCGGCCGGAATCCAAGAATGCCGCCCAGACCCTGACCTGGATGGCGATCATCCTCGGAACCCTGTTCTTTGGCGTGTCGCTCCTCGCCCACCGAGTCCACCCCTACCCGAGCCACGACCAGACGGTGTTCTCGCAGATGGGACTGCTGGTCTTCGGCAACGGTCCGATCTACGTCGTCCTCCAGTTCGCCACGGCTGCGATCCTGACGCTCGCGGCGAACACGGCATACGCCGACTTCCCGCGGCTGTCGTCGATCATCGCCCACGACAAGTATCTGCCTCGTCAGTTGGCGAACCGGGGTGATCGTCTCGTGTTCTCCAATGGCGTGCTGGTGCTGGCCAGTGTCGCTGGTCTGTTGATCGTCGCGTTCGGGGGCGTGACGAACAAGCTCATCCCGCTCTATGCGGTCGGCGT
>JAENVU010000418.1 GCA_016650415.1 Acidimicrobiia bacterium | reverse complement strand
CCGCGGGTCACCGGACTGCATCATCGAAATGACGTCGTCATCGACGGGTGCGAACCCCGGAACCGATGCCGGGGTCCAGTGCACGAAGATGCCGAGCTTTGCATCCCGCCACCAGGTCGGCACTTCGTGTCGTCGCAGCGCCTTGAGCGCCGGGTTTCTGCTGGCCATCGGCCGAAGGTAGCCCCATCATCATCCGCCGTGTCCGGGAAACGCGGGCATCAGGGCCAAACTGGTGACGTGTCGCTGACCGACTGGTACCGGATCTTCGCCTGGCTCGCGATCGCCACCGAAATCGCCGTCGTCGGCATCTGGCTCGCTCGTGTGACTGCGGTGGGCAATCGGGAGTCGGAGTTCTGGAGTCGCGGACGCGCCGGTCTCCGCAGCCAAGGGCTCGCCCTCGTCGCACTCGTCGCGGGAGTCGCGACCGCCGGTTCGCTGTACCTCTCCGAAGGTGGCCACCTCGTGCCGTGCCGGCTGTGTTGGTACCAGCGCACGATGATGTACCCACTTGCGGTGATCCTGATCCTCGCCGCGATTCGCAAGGACTGGTCGATCCGCCCCTATGGCATCGCGCTGTCACTCATCGGCGCGACCGTCTCGACGTGGCACGTCCTCATCGAGTGGAACCCCGGTCTCGAGGGTTCCAGTTCGTGTGACCCGACCAATCCCTGCTCGGCGCTGCCCCTGAATCGTTATTTCCACTACCTGTCGATACCCACCATGGCCGGATCCGCGTTCCTCCTCATCGCCACCGTGTTGTGGCTGGCCGGGAGCGCGTCCGCCGAGGAGACTGCATGAGCCCCAAACCACCAGCCAAGAAACCCTTCCCCATCTTCTGGGTCGCCGTCGGCGTCGTCGTCGCGATCGGCATCGTCGTCGTGATCGTGTCCGCGGGAGGAACCGACTCGAAGAAGAAGACCAAGGGCGGGTCCGACACGCCGAACAGCAAGGAGTTCGGACCCGTCACCGTCACCGGGACCGCGCTCGCCCAGTTCCCCGACAGTGGGTCCGACCAGGCCGTCGGCCAGGCGATCCCGACCGTGAGCGGAGAGAACTTCGCGGGCGAGCCGGGCGCCATCGCGGCGAACGGCAAGGCCCAACTGATCGTCTTCCTCGCCCATTGGTGCCCCCACTGCAACGCGGAAGCGCCGAAACTCGCGTCCTACCTCCAGGACAACGGCGGACTCCCGGCGGGGGTCGACCTCACGATCGTGCCGACCGGATCGCGCAGTGACGCGCCCAACTGGCCACCCTCACAATGGGTCAAGGACATGAACCTCGGGTACGTCACCACACTCGTGGACTCGGAGGATCAGAAGGCGGCGGCAGCGTTCGGTCTCACCTCGTACCCGTTCATGGTCATGGTCGACAAGGACGGCACGGTTGTCGCCCGACGCGCCGGTGAGCAGGCCGACGGGTTCTTCGGCCGGGTCTTCAGCGCCCTGGCCGCCGGAGAGCCGATCCCTACGTCCTGAACAATTGATTCGGCCGGGAGCAAGGCTCCCGGCCGACCAATTCGTTCGTGTGCGTGGAACTGCGTGACTACGCAGTCTTGTCGTTTCCGAACATGTCGGAGTTGGGGCGCGCCGCCGCGATGAGCGGGCGGATCACCGCGTCGACCTCGGACGGCTCGTCGACCGGCTGCGCGCTCGGGCCCCGGTGCCAGCTCTCGGCCACTGCGAGGTAGGCACCCGATGCCTCGAACACCCGGCCGGTCACGCCCGCCGACTGCGGCGATGCGAGCCAGGTGCAGAGCGGTGCGATCCAGCGCGGGTCCATCATCGCCTTGGTCTCTTCCGATGCGCCGCCGAGACCGAGGTCCTCGGTCATGCGGGTCAGCGCGGTCGGCGCGATCGCGTTCACCAGGACGCCGTAGCGCTCCAGCTCCATCGCCGCGATGATCGAGAAGCTGGCGATCCCGGCCTTGGCCGCTCCGTAGTTGGTCTGGCCGGCGTTGCCGTAGATCCCCGAGGGCGACGTGGTGTTGATGATCCGAGCGTCGTTGGTCTCGCCGTTCTTCGACCGCTCCCGCCAGTACGCGGCGGCGAACCGGGACACGCCGAACGTGCCCTTGAGGTGCACCTTGATGACCGCATCCCACTCTTCTTCGGCCATGTTGACGAGCATGCGGTCCCGCAGGATCCCGGCATTGTTCACGACGACGTCGAGGCCACCGAAGTGATCGATGGCCTGCTTGACGACGTTGCCCGCACCTTCCCAGGTGGAGATGTCGTCACCGTTGGCCACCGCCTGGCCGCCCATCCCTTCGATCTCGGCGACGACGTCGTGCGCCGGACCCTCCGAGTGACCGGCACCGTCACGAGAACCACCGACGTCGTTGACGACGACCTTGGCCCCTTCGCCCGCCATCATCAGCGCGTATTCACGGCCGATGCCCCGGCCGGAACCGGTGATGATCACAACTCTGCCTTCACACATCTTTGTCATGGCGCATGGGATAGCAGAGGAGGGGCCCGGAATGCGACCCCGGCTCGCCGATCCGGCCGGATCCCGACGTTCAGCCGGCGTCGGGACCGGGATCGGGATCGGGCTTCTTCGCCCGGCTGGGCGCGACGCGGGGCGGTTCGTTCGGCTGCTTGGGATAGACCGGCGGCCACGGGGCGTCCATCATCCCGGCGGCCATGTCCCGCTCGTGCATTTCCAGCAGCTGGGCGATCGACTGCGGGGCGTCGTACATCGCGGCCCACGGGTCACCGTCGGACCGGAGTCGGTCCGGCGCGTCGGCGAGCATCCAGCGTCGGGGGGAGACATCGGCCAGCTCCTCCCAATGGAAGGGCATGGAGACCGGAGCCTCCGGATACGCCCGCACCGACCACGCGCCGAACACCGTCTTGTGGGGTGCGTTCTGGTTGAAGTCGATGAACACCCGTTCGCCGCGCTCTTCCTTCCACCAAGCGGCAGTCAGGAGTTCGGGCCGCCGCCGCTCGAGCTCGCGAGCCGCGGCGACCGCCGCGAAGCGCACCGCATACGAGTCCCACTGTGGGAGCAGGCGCACGTAGATGTGAATGCCCCGGCTGCCCGTCGTCTTCGGGTACCCCAGGATCCCGTGATCGTCGAGCAGTCGCCGCACCTCGGATGCGGCCTCCTGCACCATGGCAAACGTGACTCCCGGACCGGGGTCGAGATCGATCCGCAGCTCATCGGCGAACTGCGGCGCGGCGGCGAGCGACGGCCAGACGTGAAATCCGAGACAACCGAGATTGACCGCCCACGCGACGTGCGCGACGTCGGCTACGACCATCGCGTTGGACTCGGTGCCGTTCGGCGTCGAGACCACCGTCGTCTCCAGCCACTTGGGTGCATTCTTCGGCACCCGCTTCTGAAAGAACGACGGACCGCCTGCGCCACTCGGGAACCGTTGCAGCATCACCGGGCGGCCACCCATCGTGGCCAGCAGTGGTCCGCGCACCGCTTCGTAGTAACGGATCAGGTCGAGCTTGGTCTCACCCCGATCGGCGAACAGGAGCTTGTCGGGATGAGAGACCGAGACCTCACGGCCATCGATCTCCACCACCAACTTCTCGCGGTCGCCCGACACGTGGGGGGACGCTAATTGGACCCGCCGTTGGTGATGGCGACCGGTTCCGGCAGCACCGATTCGTCGCCACCCTGGTCGAGACGGAACGGCGGGTACTCATCGGTCATGAGCGCGGCGTACGCGATCACCCGGAACGACCAACGGTTCAGCCCGATGACGAGGTCGAAGAGCGACTGCGGATACCGCGAGGTGAACAGCAGGATCACGGCCGCGATGATCACGAGGACGCCGAGGAGTCCACCGCCCCAGGTGGTCCCGACGCTCGAACCGCCGACCATGAAGGTGAGTACGACGTAGTGCGGGATGGCGAGCAGCCACCACTTGACCAGCACGAGGCCGCGCGAGAGTTCACCCGGATACGCGATATCGAGCGATGCCGGGTACTCCGGGTGCGGTTCGAGGCTGAACGGGGGGTACTGATCGGTACCCAGGCCACCGGTCGTCGCGTAGTAACTCACCCGCCAGGTCCACCGCAGCACACCGGCGTTGAAGTCGAAGATCGAACGCGGATAGCGCCGGGTGAACAGGATCGAGAACCCGGCGACGATCGTGAGGACCACGAACGCAACCCACAAGAAGAACAGCACCACGAAATGGGGAATGGCGAGGAACCATTTGACCAACCACTGCCACGGCGACAGCTGCGGATCGAGCCGGGCCGTCACCGTGACCGGAGTCCCCCGACTCACGGCCGCGGGACCCGGTTCGGATGCGGCACCGTCAGGCGCTCCGGCCTCCTGCTTCCGGCCACTGACACCCACCACGATCAGGACGACGGCAATCGCCAGCAACGCCGCGCCGATGACGAGCAGAATCAGTGCCACGGGCAGGAGCGCACCGATCTTCGCTCCGACGTTCACGTCGACGGCCACGTTCGGGCCGCCGTCGGCGTTCATCACCACCGCGGTCCACCGGCCCCCCGTGGCCTTCCACCGGAGCTCCTGGGTTCCGGGCCCCGACGCCGACTCGGCCCAGAACTTCTGCTCCGTGGGTGGCGCGACCACATCCGCTCCGGATCGGCTTCGCAGCACCACCCGATGGTCGCGGACGTTGGTCACCTCGGACCGGGCGACGCCGTTGAGATAACTGTTCACACGGGCCGTGGGGCCGATGCCCACGAAGATCCGACGAGTGGCCGTCGCCGAGTCGACGCGGAGTCGCACATCCGCGTCGAGACGCTCGAGCAGTCGGTCGGCCCGGCCCCGCTTCGCCCCGAAATCGATGTCCTGGGTCGTCACTGCGGGCGTGGTGGTGTGCACTCGATCCAACGTGGCCGAGAAGTAGCCGTCGGAGTCCCGACCGAGCCCGTAGGCGGCGGCGAGACCGGCGCTCCCTGCCAGCAACGCGAGGGACGGCAGCACCAAGATGCATCCGAACACCAATGCGACGATCCTGCTGGGTTTCATCTTCGTCCCCCGTTGACATTCGCTGCCGATGCACCTCGAGAATTCGAGGCGCACGCTTCGATCCGAAACCCAATCTCAGCCGGCGCCGGTTGCCCAGCCTAGGGCCCAAGGTCCCGTCCGCCGAGTTCCCGCACGGGTCCCAACCCGAGGGGACGAAGGACTCTGGCCCCGAGCGTCGTCCCGGTCCACGCTGAGGCCATGACCAAGATCATCGCCCCCCTGGATGGATCGGTCGAAGCCGAGCGATCCCTTCCGTACGCTCGCGTGCTCGCCGGGAACGACCACCTGATCCTGATGTCGAGCACCTGGCACGGCGAGCCCATCGCGCCGCGTCGGTATCTGGAGGAGCGGGCGGCCCAGCTCGTCGGTCCCCCGGTCGAAACGCGAGTGCTGATG
>JAENVU010000417.1 GCA_016650415.1 Acidimicrobiia bacterium | reverse complement strand
GTCGCGGGAAAACCCGCCGCCGCGACGGTTGCGCTGGTGCGGACCCGGCTGGGTGACCGCGGCGTCATGGTGGGGGACCGACCCTCGACCGACGGCCGGCTGGCGGCCGAGTTGGGCTGGCCCTATGCCATGGTCCTGTCAGGTATCGGAGGACATGACCCTTCTGAGCCCATTCCCGACGATCCCCCGGCCGCGTGGGTCGCGGAGACGCTCTCCGACCTGGTGACCGACCTGATTCGGTACGGCGACTCGTGAAGTCGAAGGGCTAGCGTTGGGCACCCATTTTCAGGAGATCCCCCATGCCCAAGACCCCCGACTTCACGAGACTTCTCAGCGCCGGTGTGGAGTTCGTCGCCTTGACGCGGGCCCAGGCGAGGGACCGTGCTGCCGAACTCGTCGGCCAAGGCCAGCTCGCCCAGAGCCAGATGCAGGCATTCGTGGACGACCTGGTCGACGAGAGTCGCCGCCGCACCGACACGATGATGGATCTGGTGCGTTCCGAGATCGGCCGTCAGGTCAAGACCCTCGGCATTGCGACCAAGGACGACCTCGCGAAACTCGAAGCCAAGCTGACGGCATCGCCACGCGGGGCCGCGACGAAGGCGCCGGCCAAGAAGACCGCGGCCAAGAAGACCGCCAAGAAGACCGCGGCCAAGAAGGCTGTGAAGAAGACCGCGCCCGCCACGGCAACGCCGTCTCCGGCGTCGCCGGCCTCCTGAAGTATCCGTTGCGTCGACGTCTCGACGCAGAACTGGTCCGGCGGGGCCTCGTCTCGAGTCGCGCGCGTGCGGTCGAGATGATCGGCGCGGGTCGAGTCACCGTCGGCGGTGCGCCGGCGACGACCCCGGCCCGCCAAGTCGCTCCCGAAGAAGCCGTCGTCGTGGCGGGAGCACCGGCCCGGTTCGTCTCGCGTGGTGGTGAGAAGTTGGACGCCGCGTTGGAGCACTGGTCGATCGACGTGCAGGGTCGGCGCATCCTCGATGCCGGCGCTTCCACGGGCGGCTTCACCGATTGTCTGCTCCAACGGGGCGCGGCGCACGTCGTCGCTCTCGATGTCGGCCACAGCCAGCTCGCGTGGTCGCTGCGGAGCGACGACCGGGTCGAGGTACTGGAACGTACGAACCTCCGGCTGGTGACCGAACTCGACGGCGGACCGGTCGAGCTCGCGGTGGCCGACCTCTCGTTCATCTCGTTGAGCACCGTGGCGCCGGCGTTGGATCGGGTGACGACGCCCGACGCCCAGCTGGTGGTGCTCGTCAAGCCGCAGTTCGAAGCGGGCCGGGCCCGACTCGGACGTGGGGGTATCGTGCGAGATCCGGCAGTTCACCGAGCCGTACTCGGTGAAGTCACGGCCGGGCTCGCACACGCCGGTCTCGTCGTACGCGACGTCATACGCTCACCGCTCCACGGAGCCGACGGGAACATCGAGTTCCTGGCGTGGGTGGGAAAGACCGGAACCGCGGTGGCACCCGCGACCCTCGATCAGGTCTGTGAGGACGAATGAAGGCAGTTCGCCATATCGGCCTGGTCGTGCACCCGGACCGCGCGGAGGCCACCGAACTCGCGGCGCATGCCGTCGCGTGGTGTTCGGCCCGCGACATCGAGACCGTCGTGGTCGAGGCCGGCCCCCTCGACGACGACCCGATGGCACCGTTCCTCGAACCACTCGATGCCGTGTTGTCCTTCGGTGGTGATGGAACGATGCTGCGGGCCGTTGCCGCGGTGACCGGACTACGGATTCCCGTGTTGGGGATCAACTGCGGGCAGATGGGCTACCTCACCGAGATCGAACCGAGCGGGCTGGAGGAAGCACTGATTGCACTCCAGGCCGGCGACTACACCGTCAGTGAGCGCACGATGCTGTCGGTGGAGGTCGCGTCCGAGGGGCCGGCGGGTGGCGTCTGGAATGCGCTGAACGAGGCCGTCGTCGAGAAGCCCAACCCCGGCCGATTGGTGCGGTTGGAGGTGGTGGTCAACGGCGCGGCGTTCACGAGCTACGCGGCCGACGGGGTCATCGTCGCGACGCCGACCGGGTCGACCGCGTATTCGTTCTCCGCGGGTGGTCCGATCGTGTCGCCGCGGCTCGCCTGCTTCCTCATGACCCCGGTGTCGCCGCACATGCTGTTCGACCGTACGTTGGTCCTCGACGACGACGAGCAGTTGGAGCTGGAGGTGATGGACCGCCCGGCGCTGTTGACGATCGACGGTCGTGAGCTCGGCGAGATCGAGGCCGGCACCGTCGTGCGCTGCACGTGCGCTCCCGAACCGGTTCGGATGATCACGCTGGTGCCCCGTGATTTCCATCAGATCCTCAAGGCGAAGTTCGGGTTGGCGGATCGCTGATGTTGCAGGAACTCCGCGTCACCGACCTCGGGATCATCGACGAGCTTCATCTCGTCATCGGTCCGGGTCTCACCGCGATCACCGGCGAGACCGGCGCGGGCAAGACGTTGATCACCGGCGCCCTGGCCCTGCTCGCGGGTGAGCGGGCGGATGCCGGGATCGTGCGTGACGGTGCTTCGGAAGCGCGGGTCGAGGGTCGATTCGAGAATGCCGACGGCGAGGAGGTCGTCCTCGCCCGAGTCGTCCCGGCGACGGGTCGGAGCCGTGCCTATGTCGACGGCCGATTGGCGACTGCGGCCGAACTCTCGGCGCACGCCATGGAGCTGCTCGATCTTCACGCCCAGCATGCGCACCAGGCGCTGCTGGAGCCGGCGGCGCAGCGACGCATTCTCGACACGTATGCCGGTCCTCCGGCCGAGACTGCGTTGGACGAATATCGATCGGCCCGCGCCCGGTTGAACGACATCGACCGGGAACTCGAAGCCCTGGGTGGCGATACGCGGATGCGCGCGCGTGAGATCTCGCTCTTGGAGTTCCAGATCACCGAGCTCACCGCCGCCGACCTCGATGACCCCGACGAAGATCGCACGTTGGACGTCGAGGAACAGCAGCTGGCCGATGCGGTCGGGCTGCGCGAGGCGGTGGCGCAGGCGCGCACACTGATCGATGGTGGCGTGGCCGACGGCATCGGCGAAGCGCTGGCCGCGCTCGGTCATCGCGACCCGTTGGCGGCCGTCGAAGCACGCGTGCGGTCGCTGCAGGCCGAGGTCAGCGACATCACTCATGAGTTGCGCGCTCATCACGAACTCCTCGTCGATGATCCGGAGCGCTTGGACGCCATCCGCGTGCGGCGGCAGCTGTTCCGCGATCTCGGCCGCAAGTACGGCGTCGATCTGAACGAAGTGATCGCGTTTCGCGACGAGGCGGTCGAGCGCCTTGCTCTGCTGCGTGGTCACGATGAGCGAGTAGCGGCGTTGGAAGCCGCGCGCGAGGAGGCGCTCGTCGCGGTCGATCTCGCGGCCGGGCGGCTCCGGGCGGCGCGGACTGCGGCGGCCGAACCGCTCGCCGCGGCGGTGACCGAGCAACTCGCGGAACTCGCCATGCCGGGCGCATGGATCGGCATCGAGATTGCGCCCGGGGAGTTCGGAGACGACGGCGCCGACGAGGTCACGATGGTGCTGGCGGCCAATCCCGGCGAACCGCCCGGACCGCTCGCGAAGGTCGCGTCGGGCGGTGAGCGTTCTCGGGCGCTGTTGGCCGTGCGGGTGGCTGCTCAGACCCGCGGTGCAGTACCCGCCGGCCGGGCCTTGGTGTTCGACGAGGTGGACGCCGGCGTCGGTGGGGAAGCGGGTGCCGCGGTCGGAGTGGCCCTGGCCGGACTCGCGGAGACCGCGCAGGTACTGTGCGTCACCCACCTCGCGCAGGTGGCGGCCTGCGCCCAGACCCAGGTCGTGGTGCGCAAAGGTGACGTCGAGGGGCGCACCGTGGCCCGGGCCATGATCGTGGATGGGGAGGACCGAGTGGGCGAGTTGTCCCGCATGTTGGCGGGGGTGGAGGAATCCGACCACGCGCGCCGACATGCCGCCGAACTCCTCGCCCGGTCCGGTGCTCGCGCATGAGGCGTGGGGGTCGGACGACCGCGCCGACACCGATGTCGCTCACGGCCGTCGCCCGCGTGGATCCTCGTACCAAGGACCTGACGAAGCGGCTTCAGCCCGGTGAGATCGCGGTCATCAACCACGCGGACATCGATCGCGTGGCGGCCGAAGG
>JAENVU010000416.1 GCA_016650415.1 Acidimicrobiia bacterium | reverse complement strand
TCGGATCACCGACCCGTCGTCGTCGACGCCGCACCGCCCAACTGGTGATCCGACGCGGTCAGTCGATCGCCTCGACCACCGTCGCCCCGAGTTCGTCCTCGACCACGTCGCGGACTTCGTCGGCCGTCGGTGTGTGCGCGTTCTCGAGTTGATGCGCGGACCAGATCGCCGCGAGGAACCGAGCCGCGGCATCGACGGTCGCATTCGCTCGGATCGAAGCGAACGTCTCGAACGCATGTTGCGCGCCGCGCATCTCCAGGTAGTACACGGGCGACTTCGACACCGCGCGTAGCCGGGTGACGAAATCACGGGCATCCTCGATCGGGGCGAGGACGTCCAACTCTCCATGGATGACGAAGAACGGCGGCGCGTCCGGCCGGACCTGGTCGATCGGCGACGCCGCGGCGAATGCCTCCGGTGCATCGGCGAGGTGGGCCTTCATCACGATCGGCTCCAGGAACCGCGGGAGCGTGTCCTCGGGCCACACCTGGTTGCGGTTGGTGAAGTCGTAGACCCCGTAGAACGGCACTGCGGCCTGCACCGAGGTGTCGGCACTCTCGAAGCCCGGCTGATATTTCGGGTCGTTCGCCGTCAGTGCGGTCAGTGCCGTGAGATGCCCGCCGGCGGACCCACCGGTGATCGCGACGAACCCCGGATCGATGCCGTACTCGTCGGCATGTTCCCGGATCCAGGCCACCGCCCGCTTCACGTCGACGAGATGATCCGGGAATGTTGCGCGGGGGCTGAGTCGGTAGTCGACGTTGAAGCAGACCCAACCACGCGCCGCCAGGTGCCGCATGAGCAGCTGGCCCTGACGGTCCTTGAATCCGATCACCCATCCGCCACCGTGGACCTGCACGAGCGCGGGCCGGCGAACTCCCGGAGCGGGCGGGTCCACGGGGGAATACACGTCGAGTCGGAGTTCGCTGCCGCCCGCGCGAGCGAACGTGATGTTCCGACGAACCTCGACTGCCTGAGGACGGTATTCGGGCTCGTCGTGCTGGAGCTCCCGGAGCGCGGCGCGGATCTCCTGCCGGGCCGCCATGCTCTGCCGGATCGACAGTGCAAGCCCGGCCCAGGACGCAATCGTGACCGCCAGCCCGACCCGACCGGGACGGGTTCGCAATGCGCCCTTGGCGGCGAAGAGCCCGGTCGCGGCGACTTGCCAGACGAGGTGGAACGGCGCCAGCTCGATCGTGATCCAGGAGGCGAAGAAGCTCCAGAAGAAGAGCAGGCGATTGGTGCGGGTTGGTCGATAGGCATTGAGCGTGTACCCGAGGCCGTTGATCGATACCGCGAGGTAGATCCACCCCGACGTCTGTTGCTGGTCCCGGCTCACGACGCTGCTCCCTTCGATGGTTCCCGGCCGTCGAGTGCCCCGGCGCGCTCGGCGGTGATGTGCTGATTGGCTGCGAGCCACCGAATCGAGTCGGTCAATGTGGAGTCGACCGTCCGCCACACCAAATCGAAGGTCTCGCAGGTCGGGGCGCTGTCGTAGGGGCAGGACCTCGTGGCCATCGTCATGGCCTCGTGAGTGAGCGGATACTCGAAGGGCACGACCCGTTTGACGACATCACCGACCCGACCGGCGAAACGGAGAACCCCGGCCGGCATCGGTACCGCCCGGATCCGAGTCCTCGTGACCCGTTCCAGCGCGGCATGGAGCTCCGCCCAAGTCAGGAAGTGCCCACCGAGCATCCACCGTCCCGGAACCTCGAGCGCCCGTTCGATCCCGCGGGCGACGTCGCGGACATCCACGATGGAAGTGCCCGACGTGGTCCGGGGAGGCGTGCGGAGCCACGCGATGAGGGCGACATGGTTCGCGCTGAGGTCGGGCGAATCCGGGCCCAGCACACCGGACGGATAGACCGTGGCGATCGGTGCGCCGCGGTCCTGGAGGTCGCGAACCAACTGCTCCGCTTCGACCTTCGACTCCGTGTACGGGGCATGGCCATCGGTGAGCGGGGTGGCGGTCGTGACCGAGGTATGGCCGACGCCGAACACGGACACGCTCGAGACGTAGACGCTCGGGATTTTCCGCTCGGCCGCCGATCCGACGACGAGCCGCGTCCCGCCCACGTTGACCGCGTGCACGTGATCGGCGTCGCGCTCGGCGAGCGAGACATGAGCGGCGGCATGCACCACATGGGTGCAACCGTCGAGCGCCTGCGCCACGCTCGCTTCGTCGGTGACGTCGCCCGCGCAGACGTCGTCGACGGTCACACCTCGGAGCTTCGGGACCCGGGCCAGCTTCGCCGGATCGCGGACCAGCAGGCGCACCGAATGGCCCTGCCCGACGAGCCGCGCGACCACGTGGGAACCCACGAAGCCGGTCCCTCCCGTCACCAACACCTTCACGTTAGGCCCTCTCCGGTCGCGGCGGCGACGCTATCAATGACCCAGGAACCTTGATTCACGATCGGGCCCGGACCGGCGCTTCGCGACCCCCGGAGTCGGGCCGCTGGTCTACTGCCAACTCGTCGGCTCGGTGTGTGTCGCGTGGCGCAGGAGCGCTTCGACATAGTTGGCCCGTTCGAAGGCATCGGGATCTCGGCCCGCTCGCGCGCTCACGCTGCCGCGCATCTGCGCGACCGACGTGTATCCCCGAGCCTCGAGCCATGCGAGCAGACCATCGCGGAGCACCGTCAGATGCTCCGGACCGTGACGCAGCAGGGCCGCGGTCGTCATCGCCACGTCGGCCCCGGCGAGGAGCACCTTCACGACATCCTCCGGGGTATGAACGCCTCCGGACGCGGCCAGCGAGGCATCGACCCGGCCATAGAGCAACCCGATCCACCGGAGCGGAAGGCGAAGATCGGCCGAAGTGCTCAGCGTGATGCTGGGGGTGACGTCGAGGGTCTCGAGATCGATGTCGGGCTGGTAGAAGCGGTTGAACAACACGAGGCCGTCGGCTCCCGCGGCGGCGAGGCGCCCGGCGACATTGGCCATCGCGGTGAAGAACGGCGACACCTTGACCGCGATCGGGACTCGGACAGCATCGCGCACGGCGGACACCAGCTCGATGTAACGCTCCTCCACCTCGCGCGGGTCGTCGTGAATGTCGGCCGCGATCGAGTAGACGTTCAGCTCGAGCGCATCGGCGCCCGCGTCGACCAATGCCCGCGCGTACCAGGTCCACCCTCCGCTCGAGCTGCCGTTGAGGCTGGCGATGACCGGCACGTCGATCGCGGCCTTCGCGTCGGTGACGAGCCGGAGGTGACGATCGACGCCTCCGGGATCGACATCGATCTCGGGCAAGTAGCTGAGAGCCTCGGCCGACGAATCGCTACTCGTCGCGAAGACGCGTTCCTGGTCGCGAATCACGCGGGCGATCTCCTCCTCGAAGAGCGACGGCAGCACGACCGCGGCGGCGCCCGCATCGGCGAGCCGCCGCAGCGTGTCGAGCTGACCGGTGAGTGGGCCCGCCGACGCGACGAGGGGGCTCGACAGATCGATCCCGAGATAGTTGACGGAGAGATCGGTCATTCGGCCTCCGAGGTCGGTCGCGCGTCGGTGGTCCCGGTGCCGTCAGGAATCGGCGGCACGCTGCGTTCGACTCCGGCGAGCTGCCGGTACAGCCGCCACCGCTCGTCGACGTCGGCCTGCGCCAACGTCAGCAGTTCGCTCGCGCGAGCCGGGTCCGAGCGGGCAAGCATCGAGAATCGACCCTCGGCCGCAGTGAACTGGGCCAGCGGGATCGTCGGATCCTTGCTGTCGAGCTGGAACGGGTGGGTGTGTTCGTCACCGCCGGGTCGGTAGCGGTACAGAGGCCAGTAGCCGGCCCGCACCGCATCCTTCTGATGGGACATCGACGTGGTCATGTCGATGCCGTGGGCGATGCAGGTGGAATAGGCGATGATGATCGAGGGCCCCGGCCACGCCTCCGCCTCGCGGAATGCCTTCACCGTCTGGATGTCGTTGGCACCGATCGCGACCTGAGCAACGAAGACATCTCCGTACGCCATCGCCTCCATGCCGAGGTCCTTCTTCGCGGTGGCTTTGCCCCCGGACGCGAACTTGGCGACCGCGGCGCGCGGGGTGGCCTTCGATGCCTGTCCACCCGTGTTCGAGTACACCTCGGTGTCGAGCACGAGCACGTTGACGTCTCGGCCGGATGCCAGCACGTGGTCCAGGCCACCGGCCCCGATGTCGTAGGCCCAGCCGTCGCCACCGACGAGCCACACGCTCTTGCGGACGAGCACCCCGGTGATGGGTGCAAGCCGCTGCGCCAGGCGCACCCGCGCCGGATCGGTCGCGCCATCGCCTGCGAGTTGGGCCAGCTGCCGGTCGAGTACCTCGACCCGGGCTCGTTGCTCGGCGATCGCCGCATCGTCGGCCGGCTCCCGGGGGTCGACCGCAAGAATCGAGTCGACGAGTTCTGAGCCGAGCGACTCCGCGAGCTGGTGCACCAGACCACGCGCATCCGCGATCTGATGCTCGAGCGCAATGCGGATCCCGAGGCCGAACTCGGCGTTGTCCTCGAACAACGAGTTCGCCCAGGCCGGTCCGCGGCCCGCGGCGTTCGCGCCCCACGGCGTCGTCGGCAGGTTGCCGCCGTAGATCGACGAACAACCGGTCGCATTGGCGACAATCACCCGGTCGCCGAAGAGTTGGGTGAGCAGCTTGAGGTACGGGGTCTCGCCGCACCCCGCGCACGCGCCCGAGAATTCGAAGAGCGGCTCCCGCACCTGGGTCGCCTTGACGGTGTCGGGTTCGAGCAACCGAGGATCCGTCTCGGGGAGCGACAGGAAGTAATCGAAGTTCGTGCGTTCGGTATCGAGATGGGAACCGATCGACTCCATGTTGATCGCGCGGTGCTTCACCTCGCTCTTCGAGTGGGCGGGGCACATGTCGACGCACACCCCGCATCCCGTGCAGTCATCCGGTGCGACCTGCAGGCTGAGTATGAGACCGGGATGCTCGCGAGCCCGGAACGGCTTGGTCACGAACGCCGACGGCCGATCGGAGTCCAGCACCTCCGGCAGGAAGACCTTCATGCGGATCGCGGCATGCGGGCACACGATCGCGCACCGTCCGCAGTCGATACAGATGTCGGCATCCCAGATCGGAATCTCGGAGGCAATCGCGCGCTTCTCCACGCGTGCCGTGCCGGTCGGAAAGGTGCCGTCCGGCGGGAGCGCGCTCACGGGGAGAAGATCGCCGTCACCACTCAGCATGCGTGCGGTCACCCGCTGGACGAAGTCGGAGGCCGTGTCGGGAACGACCGCCCGTCGGCGACGGGAGCCCGTCACCGTGTGCGGGTGTGAGAGTCGCGCGAGCGCCGGGAGCGCCCGGTCCACCGCTTCGAGGTTTTCCGAGACGATGGGGCCGCCGCGGCTGCCGTAGGCCCGCTCGATGGACACCTTGATCGCGGCGATCGCTTCGTCGGTCGGCAGGAGATCCGTGAGCGCGAAGAAGCAGGTCTGCATGATCGTGTTGATCCGGCCCGGCAGACCGACATCACGCGCGACTCGGTGCGCATCGACGGTCCAGACCTCGAGACCGCGCTCGAGCACGACCTCCTGGACCTCGATCGGGAGGTGCGCCCACGTGTCCTCGCCGAACGGGCTGTTGAGCAAGAACGTGGCGCCGGGTTCGGCGAGGCGGAGCACGTCGACGCGTTCGAGCAGGCCGAACTGATGGCAGGCGACGAAGTTCGCGTTCGCGGCACCGATGAGGTACGTCGAGAGGATCGGGGCGGGGTCGAAGCGGAGGTGGGAGACGGTCATGGCGCCGGACTTCTTCGAGTCGTAGACGAAGTAGCCCTGAGCGTGCAGGTCGGTGTGCTCGCCGACGATCTTGGCCGAGTGCTTGTTCGCCCCGACGGTGCCATCGGATCCGAGTCCGTAGAACACGGCCCGCAGCGCGGCGTGATCGGTCACGAAGGTCGGATCGACGGGCAGGCTCGAATGGGTGACGTCGTCGACGATGCCCACTGTGAACCGGCGCGGCTCGGTGTTCGCCGCCAGATGATCGAAGATTGCCCTGACCATCGCCGGGGTGAACTCCTTCGACGAGAGTCCGTACCTCCCGCCGAGGACCCGGGGCAGCGGACGGCCGGTCGTGGCGTTCGCGTCGACCAGGGCCGCGAGCACGTCGAGGTGGAGCGGGTCGGCCGGCGCGCCGGGCTCCTTGGTCCGGTCGAGCACGGCGATCGAACGGACCGACTCGGGCAACGCGGCAACGACGGCGGCCATGGGGAACGGTCGATACAACCGGACCCGCACCAGGCCGACGCCACTCCCTCGCAGGGCTGCGACGGCCTCGGACGCCGCGCCGGCCCCCGAACCCATCAGGACGATCACGCGCTCGGCGTCCGGGTCGCCCTCGTAGTCGACCAGTCCGTAGCTCCGACCGGTGCGCGCGCCGAGCCGGGACATGGCCCGTTCGACGATTTCGGGCACCGCATTCATGAAGGGGTTCGCGGCCTCGCGTGCCTGGAAGAAGACGTCGGGATTCTGCGCGGAGCCGTGGAGGACCGGCCGATCCGGATCCAGTCCGCGTCGCCGGTGGTCCGTGATCCAGGTCTCGTCGATCAGTGCCGCGAGGTCGTCGGCGGTCACGGGCTGGATGCGGCCGATCTCGTGGGACGTTCGGAAGCCGTCGAAGAAGTGCAGAAACGGGACCCGCGACTCGAGGGCGGCGGCGTGGGCGATGGCGGCGAGGTCGGACGCCTCCTGCACCGAGCCCGAGGCAAGCATCGCCCAGCCCGTCGGGCGCGCGGCCATGACGTCGCTGTGATCCCCGAAGATCGACAGCGCATGGGTCGCGACGGTGCGTGCGGCCACATGGATCACCGCCGGGCTCAGCTCGCCCGCGATCTTGTACATGTTGGGCAACATCAGGAGCAGGCCCTGCGATGCGGTGAAAGTGGTCGCGAGCGCCCCACGACTCGTCGCCCCGTGGAGCGCACCCGCGGCCCCCGCTTCGGACTGCATCTCGATGACCTCGGGAACCGAACCCCACAGGTTCGGACGGCCGGCACCGGCCCAGGCATCGGCCAACTCACCCATCGGGGACGCCGGCGTGATGGGGTAGATCGCAACGGTCTCGGACAGCGCGTACGCGACCCGGGCCGCAGCCTCGTTGCCATCGATGGTTTCCCAGTGGGCATCCGGCATGGGGTCGGAATCAGTCACCGAATCAGAATTGCGTCCCTGGTGCAGCCGGTCCAGGGTCGGAAGGCCCGGCGACGACCGTCAGTCGTCGTTGCCGAGTACCTCATCGAACCCGCGTCGGATCGATTCCAGGAGGACCTCGGGGTCGGGGATGGCCCCGACATCGGTGTTGATCCCGATGTTGCAATCGCCTCCGTAGGACATGAGGGTGACGTTCACCGCGGAGCCGAGGGTCGGACCGAACGGGTAGAAGGCATCGACCCGGGCGCCGGCTACGAACACGTCGTCGGGAAACCCCGGGACATTGCTGGCCAGAAAGTCGACATGTTTGAGCATGCCGCCCGTCACCGTGACCGGGAGGAGATTCAGCATCGCGGCGATCGCGTTCGAGAAGGGAATCGCGCGTTCCTGGCGCGACTCGCGACAGCGCAGGCCGATCAGCTCCATGCGCTCGGAAGGGTTCACGACTCCGATGGGCACTTCGAAACGCACCAACGTCACCTTGTTGCCCCCTTCCGGATCGCCCTCCCCCCGAACACTGACCGGCATGGTGAGGCGCAAGGTCTCGACGTCCGTGTCGTGGTGTTGGTGGTACTGCCGGAGTCCTCCGGTGATCGCGGCGAGGAACGCATCGTTGAGGGTTCCGCCCCGACGGTGCGCGGCTCCACGCAGGTCGTCGAGGGGAACGTCGAGGATGTCGTAGCGCCACCGGAGCCGCCGAGCGCGCATCAATGGGGACCGGGTGGAGGTGACGGGGCGGACGAAGCGGCTGATGGAGGCGGCGGTCGTCACGGTCTCGGTGATCGTTCCGACCGGATGGCGGATCGTGCGCGGGATCGCGCCGACAAGCTGGCGGGCGGCGTCGACCATCCGGTGGGCGTTGTACGTCACGGCGTCGGTCAAGGCATCGAGCGGGCCACGATCATGGCCGGTCGGCAGATCCGGGAGCGGGCCACGGGGCGCGGGCTCGCGTTCGAAGTCGACGACATGGGCGGCGAGTTGGATGCCCCCGATACCGTCGGTGAGCGCATGGTGGACCTTGATCACCAGTGCCGCCCGACCGTCGGGGAGATCCTCGAGCAGCGTGATCTGCCACAAAGGTCGTTCGGCGTCGAACGCACTCATCCCGGCCTTGCGGGCGAAGGCCAACACCGCGGCCACGCCCCCACCGGCCTGGACTCGAGCCCGCCGAAGGTGCCACGAGAGATCGAAGTCCGTGTCGATGGCCCAGCGCGGTGGTGCGAGCTGCAACGGGACCCGCACCAACTTCTCCCGGAAGGTCGGCGAGAGCCGAGTCGCGCGATCCACCCGGTCCTGGAGGATCCGCCAGTCCGGCGAGTGGTCGAGCAGGACGACGGCCACGACCGTGGACCGGAGCAGCGGGTCGCGCTCCAACTGCATCGTGAACGCATCGGTATCGCTCATGTGGTTCTCGATGGCTGTGTTCACTACGGCACCCCCGTGCGCTGTCCTCGGAAGGCGGCTCCCGGTCACGATCGCGGTTCCCGGTACCCGGCACCAGGGCCGAAGGCCCTTGCCACGAGCGGCACTGCGTCGTGGTGTTCGATTCGTGACGTTCCCCAGCGGCAACCGGGCGGCTTGCTGGCAGACTCGCCGCCAATGACTTCGACCGCCGGCGAGGATGCAGGCGACGCGGCGACCGGCGCGGCCGGCGAGGACCCCGAGCGCTCACCCGCGAAACTCAGCCGGAACATCTACATCGTCTCACTCGTCTCGTTTTTCCAGGACACAGCATCTGAGATCTTGTATCCGGTCTTGCCGTTCTTTGTGACCGGCGTGCTCGGCGCTCCCCCCGCCGTTCTCGGATTGATCGAGGGCCTGGCGGACGGCACGGCCTCGGCGACGAAGGCGGTCTCGGGGCGGCTCGCCGATCTGCGTCGCCGTCGGCCCCTGGTCGCAGCCGGATACAGCGCTTCGGCCTTCGGCAAGCTGCTGCTCGCGGCAGCCGGTGCCTGGCCGATGGTGCTCACCGCCCGGGTCACGGACCGGGTGGGGAAGGGCCTCCGCGGGCCACCTCGCGACGCAATCATCGCCGACGACACCACACCTGCGAATCGGGGCCGCGCCTTCGGATTCCACCGGGCGGCCGACACTGCAGGGGCGGTCGTCGGGCCATTGATCGGCCTCGGTCTCTACGAGATCGTGGGCCATTCGTATCGTCCGCTGCTCTGGATCGCCCTGGTGCCGGCACTCGTCAGCGTCGCTCTCGTGTTCCTCATCCGGGAGCATTCCCATCCTCAGCCCCAGACCAAGCGGCCATGGTCCGTGCAGGGCCTCCCGCGTCGCTATTGGCGCCTCATCGGAGTCGTCGCCGTCTTCGGTCTCGTCAACTTCCCGGACACCCTGTTGTTGTTGCGAGCGAAGGAACTCGGACTCGGCTTCGCGGGCGTCGTCATGGTCTACGTGCTCTACAACCTCACCTATGCCCTCCTCAGTTACCCCGCCGGTGTCGTGTCGGATCGGCTCAGTCGGAGGGCCGTCTTCGGCGTCGGTCTCGTCGTCTTCTCCGTGGCCTATCTCGGCTTCGGACTCACGGATGGAGCCGGGTGGATGTGGATCTTGCTCCCGCTCTACGGCGCATACACCGCACTCACCGATGGTGTCAGCCGAGCCTGGGTCGCAGATCTCGTCCCGACGGAGGTCCGGGGCACCGCACTCGGAATCCACGCAGCGGTGAGCGGCGTGGGCCTGGTGGTCGCCGGGGTGTGGGCCGGTCTCGCGTGGCACGGCACCGGTCACGTACCGTTCGTGATCTCGGGGACGGTGGTCGCTGTGCTCGCCGCGGTCCTGCTCGGCGCGTCCCGGTTCTTCGACGCAGAGGTTCACGGATGACGGGCGCCCGACCATCGCTGTGGCATCCTGACCGGCTGATGTCATTCTCACGACGATCGCTCACCCACGCGCTCGGAGCGGCGGCGACCTGCGTCGCGCTGGCCGCCTGCTCCGGCTCGAGTTCACCAGCGAGTGCCCCTCGGAAGCCGTCGTCGCCGAAGGTGGGCGAGATCCGCGCGGTCCCGGCCCTCGTGGTGGTCAAGAGCGCAGGGGCCGAGGTTCCCTTCCCGGATGCCGACCGGGTTGCGGTGCTGAGGGGCGTGGAGACCTACGTGAACGACGCGACGCTCGCACCACTGAAGGGCACGAGGAGCGATGTCGCGAAGCTGTTTGCCCCGGATGCCGCTCCACCCGAAACCGCCCTCGACTACGACGCCTTCGGTGACGCGTCCCTCCCCAAGGCGACGGGCCGGGTGACCGCCACGCTGGAGCCGGTCAGCCTGATCGCGCTCGCCGACCCGACCGGCGCCATCGACCTCATCGGCGCGACCGTCGACCTCACGGTCTCGGCGACCACGAAGCCGGGCCCGATCCACATCCATCGCACCGGCGAGTTGATGTTCACCCGAGACGGCGGAGAGTGGCGCATCTTGAGCTTCAAGCTCGCGGTCACCCGCGACGGCGCCGGCCTCGGTACGGCATCGACCACCACGAGCGGGAGTACCGCACCATGATCCGTCGTCATCCCGTCCGCACGATCGTCATCGGCATTCCGCTCGTCGTCGCGCTGAGTTGTGCGACCCTCGTCGCCCTGTGGCTCGGCGGCGTCAACGTCCCGGGCGCATCGGCCGCCCGCTGGTTCACCATCACCAAAACGGCCAACGCGGACTACACCCCGACACCGAAGGGCCCGGTCTTCCTGCTGGCCATCGGCAACGACGGCCGCACCGGCGACACGATCACCCGCGGCGACGCCATCCATCTCATCGGCGTGAACCCCGAGACCCACCAGGCCACCATCCTCGACATCCCGCGCGACACCGGAATGAACATCCCGGGCCACGGTCTCGACAAGGTGAACGCCGCTCACACCGACGGTGGACCTCGCCTGCAGGCCGACACGATTGCGGCCACCGTCGGAGTCCCGATCCCGTACGTGATCGACACCGACTTCGACGGGTTCATCGGGATGATCGACGAGATGGGGGGCCTGACCGTCAACGTTCCCTTCCCGATGAAGGACTCGTTCTCGGGTGCCGACTTCCCGGCCGGCGTCCAGAAGCTGGACGGACATCAAACGCTCGCGTACGCCCGGAACCGCCACCAGTTCCCGAACAGCGACCTCACGCGTACCCAGAACCAGGGGTACCTGATCTTGCAGGCGCTCACCCAGTTCCGCGCCCAGAACACCGGGCCGATCGAGACGCTGACCCTCCTCGCGAACCTCGGTCGTCACGCGAAGCTCGACGGAATCGGCTTGAAGGACCTGTACAACCTTGGTCGGCTCGGCCTGTCCATCGACCCGAATCAGGTCAAGAACGTCGTGGTGCCGGTGGCGAGCGGCAGCGGTTCGCGGTTGGTGCTCACCAGCGAGGCGACCAGTCTGTTCCAGGACTTCGCCGACGACGCCATCCTCCAGAACCATTGAGAAGCGGTCACTGGCGCGTGGGATGCTCGGTCCATGGATGCGGTCGACACCCTTGACACGATCGTCCACGATCCGGAGTTCTTCGAACGCGCCGTTTTCCGCACCAATCTGCCGGCCCGCTCGGCCCGCTTCGGCGAGCTGACGACACCGCTCCATCCTGAGGTCCGGGCCCGGATGGACAGCCGGGGAATGACCGATCTCTTTACCCACCAGGCGACCGCGATCGACGCCATCGCCGAGGGAACCAACATCGTCGTCGCGACCGGGACGGCGTCGGGAAAGTCCCTCTGCTACCAACTGCCGATCGTGGACGCCGCAGTTCGCGGTGCGACCGACACTGCGCTGCTGCTCTTCCCGACCAAGGCACTCGCCAACGATCAGCTGCGGTCACTCCGCAGTTGGCTCGTACCGGGATTGCGGGCGGTCACCTACGACGGCGACACCGCACCCGACGATCGGATGTGGGCCCGCAAGAACGCGACCGTCGTGTTGTCGAACCCCGAGATGTTGCATCAAGCGATCCTGCCCTACCACCAACGCTGGTCAACGTTCCTCATGCGGCTGCGACTCGTCGTCGTCGACGAACTGCACGCGACCCGCGGGATCTTCGGCAGCCACGTTGCGAACCTGCTCCGCCGGCTCCGCCGAGTGTGCGCCCACTACGGATCCGAGCCGACGTTCTGCTTCGCGAGCGCGACCATCGGCAACCCGGACGCGCTCGCCAGCACGATGCTCGGCGCGCCGGTCACGCTGATCGACGACGACGGATCGCCCCAAGCCGAACGGGGCTTCGCGCTCTGGCAACGACCGCTGCTCGACGCGGTCACCGGCTCCCGCGGCTCGGCGAACGTGGAAGCTGCCGAGCTACTGAGCCGGTTCGTTGCCGCGGGTCATCCCACCCTCGCGTTCGGCCGCAGCCGCCGAGCCGCGGAGCTCGTCGCAACGCACGCCCGCCGGAAGCTGGCCGACCGGGTTCCGAACGCCACCGACCGCATTGCGGCCTACCGCGGTGGCTATCTCCCCGAGGAGCGCCGCGAGTTGGAACAGCGGCTGGTCAGCGGCGACCTTCTCGGCATCGCCGCGACCAACGCGCTCGAACTCGGTATCGATGTCGGGGGGCTGGACGCGGTCATCCTCAATGGCTTCCCGGGCACCCTCGCGTCGCTGCGCCAACAGTCCGGCCGAGCCGGTCGCTCCGGTCAACGGGCGGCCGCGGTCTTGATCGCCGGCGACGACCAACTCGACCAGTGGTACGCCGCACACCCCGGCGAGCTGTTCACTCGGACCGCCGAGGCCGCCGTGATCAACCCGCAGAACCCCTACGTTCTCGAGCCCCATGTCGCGTGTGCCGCCCACGAACTGCCGCTCGACCCCTCGGACACTCAATGGTTCGGCGAGGGGCTCGACGACGTCGTGCGGGACCTGGTGCAGGCCGACCAACTCAAACCGAGGGCCGGCAAGATGTACTGGGCGGGCCGGAAACCTCCCGCGCCGGGGATCGGCCTCCGCAGCGGGACCAGCGCCGAGTTCGCGTTGATCAGTACGGAGGGCGACCGTCCGATGATCGGCACCGTCGACGGCGCCCGCATTTTCAGCGTGGCCCACCCAGGTGCCATCTACCTCCATCAGGGTCGGCAGTGGCAGGTCGAGACGCTGGACCTCGACGCCCGCGAAGCCCACCTCGCCCCCGCCGACGATCAGGACGCCTACACGCAGGCCCGCGAGAACACCGACATCGACGTGGCCGAGGTGCGGGAGGAGGCCGCGTGCGGGGCCGGCCGGGTCCACGTCGGGATGGTCGACGTCACGAACCAGGTCGTCGCCTACCAACGCAAACGGGCGTCCACCAACGAAGTCATCGAGACGGTCCCCCTCGACGTCCCACCCCGGACGTTGTCCACCCTGGGGGTTTGGTACACCGTGACCCCTGATCGGTTGGCCCGGGCCGGCATCGCGCCCCCGCAGGTGCTCGGCGCGGTCCATGCCGCCGAACACGCGTTGATCGGAATGCTCCCTCTGTTCGCGATCTGCGACCGCTGGGATGTCGGCGGGGTCTCGATGGCGATCCATCCGGCGACGAACGCACCGACGATCTTCATCTACGACGGCTACCCCGGCGGAGCCGGCATCGCGGCACTGGCGTTCGCCGACGCGGCCGAACACGTGCGGGCCACCGCGCAACTCGTGCGCGCGTGTCCGTGCACCGCCGGCTGTCCGTCGTGTGTCCAATCCCCGAAGTGCGGAAACTGGAACGAGTACCTCGACAAGACCGCAGCAATTACCTTGCTCGATCTCCTCGCAC
>JAENVU010000415.1 GCA_016650415.1 Acidimicrobiia bacterium | reverse complement strand
TCAATCAGCGCGTGGCCGCCGTGCCGATGGAACCGAACGGCATTGTCGTGACCCACGACGGCGACGGACTCCTCGTGCGGCTGCCGACCCAGGCTCCGCACAGTGTCGCGGGCGGGATCGCGACCGCGGCGGGCCTGCCGGTGGAGAAGATCCGGGTGATCGCGCCCGCAGTCGGCGGTGGATTCGGCGCCAAGATGGACATGTACGTGGAGTACGCGATCGCGGTCAAGGCGGCCCAGGTACTCGGTCGACCGGTGAAATGGACCGAGACGCGTTCCGAGAACATGGTCTCGATGACGCACGGTCGGGCGCAGATCCAGTACGTCGATCTGGGGCTCAAGCGTGACGGCACGATCACCGCGCTGCGGGCCAAGGTCTTCCAGGACAGCGGTGCGTACCCGGCGATGGGGGCGTTCCTCGTCTACTTCACGCGCTCGCTGGCCCAGGGCGTGTACGCGATTCCGAAGATCGAGTTGAACTCGCAGAGCTCGGCCACCAACACGACGACGACCGCGGCGTACCGCGGCGCCGGCCGGCCGGAGGCGACGGAGATGCTCGAGCGCATCATCGATATGGCGGCCCATGAGCTCGGGATCGATCCCGTGGAGATCCGACGGAAGAACCTGCTGCCACCGGAGGCGTTCCCGCTGACCACCGTGACCGGTGCGAACTACGACGTCGGCGAGTACGCCAAGGCGCTCGACGAGGCGTGCCGCGTCGCCGGATACGACACGCTGCGGGCCGAGCAGGCCGAGCGTCGCGCTCGGGGTGACATCAAACAACTGGGCATCGGCGTCTCCACCTACGTCGAGGTCACCGCCGGTGGCGTGTTCCAGGAGTACGCCGCCATCGAAGTGAACGACGACGGCACCGCGACCGCGACCGTCGGCACCTCCGCGCACGGCCAAGGTCACGAAACCTCGTTCTCGATGATCGTGCAGGAGCTGCTCGGCATCCCGATGGATCAGGTCACCATCGTGCAATCGGACACCGCGCTGGTGCCCCGGGGTTCGGGCACCATGGGTTCTCGATCGCTGCAGATCGGCGGGAGCGCGCTCTACAAGGCCAGCGAGGAGGTGCTGGCGAAGGCAAAGACCCTCGCGGCACACCTGCTCGAGGCGAACGTCGACGACATCGTGCTGGCCGAGGGCGGTGGGCTCGGCGTGGCCGGTGTCCCCGCGTCGGCCGTGTCGTGGGCGCAACTCGCCGCCGCGGCCAAGGATCCGGCGCAGCGGCCCGACGGCATGGAGGCGCGGCTCATGCACGAGCTCGACTTCAACCAGGGCGAGGCGACCTATCCGTTCGGTGCTCACATCGCCGTGGTCGAGGTCGATACCGAAACCGGTCAGGTCGAACACATCCGCCATGTCGCGGTCGATGATTGTGGGCGCATCCTCAACCCTTTGCTGGTCGCCGGTCAGCAACATGGTGGGATCGCCCAAGGTTCGGCGCAGGCGTTGTGGGAAGGCATCGAGTACGACGACGACGGCAACCCCCTGACCGCCAACCTCATGGACTACGCGATCCCGAGCGCGGCCGAGCTGCCCAGTTTCGAATCGTCCAACACCGAGACGCCGACACCGCTCAACCCGCTCGGCGCGAAGGGCATCGGCGAGTCGGGCACGATCGGTTCGACTCCGGCAGTCCACAACGCGGTGATCGACGCTGTGTCTCACCTCGGTGTGCGTCATATCGACATGCCGGTGAGCGCGCAGAAGGTCTGGGTCGCCATCCAATCCGCCCGCTCGGCTGGGTGAGCGCGTGACCGAGTTCGTCTCACCGACGCTGCGGCTGACCGAGGCGCAGTACGACCGTATCGTCGCCCACTGTTACGACGGGCTGCCCGATGAGGCCTGTGGGCTCCTGGCCGGACCGGTCGTGGGATCCGCGGTCGACCGTTCGGCAACCGGCGCGGTGAGCGAGGTGTATCCGGCGGCGAATGCCGATGCATCGGCGCGGACCTACACCGTCGACGGTCGTGACTATCTCCGCGCCTCCCGAGACGCCGAGGCGGGTGGCAACGAGATCGTCGGCGTCTGGCACTCCCATACGCATACGGATCCGTACCCCTCGCCGACCGATGTTCGCAGCGCGGTCGACCCCATGTGGGTCTACGTGATCGTGTCGCTCCGCGACGACGTCCCGATGTTGCGCGCCTACCGGATCCGGGACGGGCTCATCTCGGAGTGTCAGGTCGAGTTGGTCTGAACGGCGGTCGCGGTGGTGTGACAAGTGTCATGGGGCACCGCGAAACTCCCACCACCGGGAATCTCGACCCCAGAGGTCGGAGTTATAGGCTCACATGATGGCTGAGGTTCGACTTCCCACTTTGTTGCGTGTCCATGCGGAAGGCGCGGCATCCGTGACCGCGGAGGGCGCGACCGTCGGCGAGTTGTTC
>JAENVU010000414.1 GCA_016650415.1 Acidimicrobiia bacterium | reverse complement strand
GACCAACCGGGTAATCGCGCGTCTCGACGATCTCTGTGCGTCCGCCGATCTCGATGGTGCCATCGTCATGCGGCAGGACCACGATCTCTGACCCGACCCCTTGTCGGATCGTCAGCGGCCGCCGGAGCAGGTCGCCCATGAAGACTGACGCGGCCCCACTCGCCTCGTCCTCGAGCAGCCCGAAGTTCGTCGGGAACGCGCGCGCCCGGAGCCGTCCCGCCGCTTCGTCTTCCCAGGCCCAGATGTACAGCCAAGGCTCACCCATCGCCTGGCCAGGGTGCGCCTCGACCTCCTCGGCAGAACCGAGCTCGACCACCCGGATCGCGCCGGGCATCCAGGCTACTCGCGCGCGGATCCACGTCCGCTCGTCGTCGTAGCGGACTGGCACGTCCCCGGCAGGCGGGTGCAGGACCTCGACGGGACTGCCGATCTGACGGAGCAGCCAGGCCGTCCCGACGGTGGGGTGGCCGGCGAACGCCGCTTCCTGCGTCGGCAGGAAGATCCGGATGACGCCTCGCGTGACGTCATCGACGAAGACCGTCTCCGCGAACCCGAGCTCCACAGTGACCGCTTGACGGCGGTCGGCCTCGATGGCGGGACCATCGAGGAACACTCCGAGCGGATTGCCCCCGCCGCCGTCGGGACCCACGAAGACACGAAGGACGTGAAGCGTCGTCATCGGGCCTCCAGGCAGCGCCGTCTCGCGAACGGCCGGCGGGAATCGGCGCGGTCGGACGAGCGTAGCATCCGGTCCGTCGGCCGAACGTGGCGGTGGAGTTAAAGATCGTTCTAGCCAAGCGACCTAGTGACTCGCTCGGTTCCGGCTCCCGCTGGTCGTGCGGGGCTACCCGCGGACCGGGCCCCCGGGCTACCATTGGCCTCCCGATGACCCTGGCGCCCAACGACTTCACCCAGCTCCACCGGTCAATAGGCGGGAGTTTGAGCACGAAACCTTGATCGCGTTCGCGGTCGCTCCCGAAGCCGATCTCGAGCGTGCCATGCCAGATGTGGTCAAGCGCGAGGGCACAGCACCCATCGGCGTCGCCCGACGCGCCCGCATCATCGACGCCGGTACTTGCCTGGACGGTTGCAGGACAGAGGCATGGGGCGGTAATGGCTAGACGCGCGCGATTCGATGTTGCCGTGGTCGGCGGCGGTGCGGCAGGATGTGTGGTGGCCGCGCGCCTTTCCGAGTCCGGCTCGTCGGTGGTGCTTCTCGAGGCTGGGCCCGATTTGCGAGCCGATCTGCCCGAGAACGTCCGCGACGGCTGGAACATGACAAGCGAGTTCGACTGGGGCTACACGTCCGAGCCCGACGAACTCGGCGTCGTTCGGAAGGTGCGGCGCGTCAAGCTCCTGGGTGGCACGTCGTTGATCACCAGGTTCGCGCTGCGCGGCGCACCCGGCGACTACGACGAGTGGAGGGCCCTGGGGAATCCCGGCTGGGGGTTCGAGGACGTGCTCCCGTACCTCACGAGACTTGAGGCCGATGCCGACTTCGGGGACCAGCCGTGGCATGGGGACAGCGGCCCGATCCCGGTCGATCGCTACCGCGACGTCGAGCAGACCGAGGTCCACGCCGTCACCGTGCGGGCGCTCGAAGCGGCGGGCTTCCCGCCTGTCGACGACCACAATCGACCTGGAGCCGTTGGCGTGGGCCGTATGCCGATGAGTTCGCGGGACGGGGTCCGGATGACCACGGCCGCCGCGTACCTTCCGCTCGGCCGCACGCCGCCGAACCTCACGATCCGGCCGGACACGCAGGTGGCCCAAGTCGTGTTCGAGGGATCGCGCGCAAGGGGCGTCCGCCTCCTCGACGGGACGATCATCGACGCGAGTCTGGTGGTGCTTTGCGCCGGCACCTACGGTAGCCCGCCGATCCTGATGCGATCCGGCATCGGATCGGCCGGACACCTGCGAGCCATCGGCGTCCCCGTCCGCCTCGATCTTCCCGGCGTGGGAGCGAATCTGGCCGACCACCCGGCGATCACCATGGACGCGGGATACCACGGACCAGCCCGAACGGCTCCCCTTCTTCACTCGGTCGCCACGTTCCATAGCGCGACAACAACTACTGCCGGGCCGCCGGACCTGATGTTCTGGGTGGCCGACCCGGATGCTCCCGAGGATCCCCCGCAGTTCCCGATCGACGTCCTGCTCTTGAAGCCGCTGTCGAGAGGGAGCGTTCGGCTGCGGTCGGCTGATCCCACGGATGCACCGCGCATTGACCTGCCAAACCTGCGCGAACCGTCGGACCTCGAGCGACTGACCGAGGGGTATCGCCGAGCGCGTGAGATCGCCGCTGAACCGGCGATCCGTCGCCTGTGCACGGAGCCGCTCCCACCCGAGATCCGCGACCACCGGGATCTGCTCCTGGCGGTCCGCCAAGGCGCACGGTCCGTCCCTCACGTGGTCGGAACCTGCTCGATGGGACCCTCGCCCGAGGACGGCGCGGTGGTCGATGGCGCTGGGCGCGTGTTCGGCACCGAGGGCCTCTACGTCGTCGATGCGTCCATCATGCCGACCGTGCCGTCCGGCTTCACGCACATCCCCACGATCATGATCGCCGAGCGCCTCTCGGAGCAGATCGCCGCGCTCCCGTGACCCGCGACCTCTCGCGACCATGGGCGCGGACGCCGGGCTACCATTGACCTCCCGGGACGACCCTCGGGCCGAATGATTGTTCGCAGCTCCACGTGTCATTAGGTGGGAGTTTGAGCACGTAGCCTTGGCCTACCGTGTCTGCGCTCCTCGGGTCCGCTGTGAGCCGGGTCCCTCGCGGCCGACAATGTCAGCGACGGAACGGGTTCTCGATTCGTACCCCGCCGATCGTCCGGCCGTGTTGGAATTCCTCGCTGATGATCCGCTCGGCCCCGCCTCTGACGGCGGCGACGACGATGAGGGCGTCCCAGAACGACAGTGAGTGGCGTTGCTCGAGGTCAGCCGCCTCGAGGATGTCGCCCGTCGTGATGGCGTGCACGGGCCACCGGCCATAGCGCCCGACGAGCGCGCGCGCCTTCGACCGGGGAACGACGACCCGGAGCTTGCGGGTGAGGTTCACATACAGCTCCTGCAGGACCTGGGTACTGAGAAGCCCCTCTCGTGTGCGCCAAAGGTCGGACACGATCTCTCGGGCGATCGCCGCCTTCTCGGGTTCGCTCTGGTCATACGCATAGAGGACGATGTTCGTGTCGACGAACGTCCTCACCGGTCGTACACCTCGTCGCGGGCAGGGTAGGGGCTGCCACCGAGGTCGTAGCCGCGTTCGAGCTCCGCCAGCGCGTCAT
>JAENVU010000413.1 GCA_016650415.1 Acidimicrobiia bacterium | reverse complement strand
GCGTCGATCAGCGAGACCACGAGCCGGTACCGGTTCGGCGCTTCCGACGACCACGGCTCGACCGCGAGTTCGGTCGCGTCCGCTTCGACCACGTGGCCGGAGAACAAGTAGGCCCGACGATCCGTCGGCACCACGCCCGTCAACGGTCGGCCCACTTTGCGGCCGGTCAGCGTCTCGAGTTGGGCCCGCACGGTCCAGTCCCGCTCCGGCTTGCCCGTGAACCCGACCTCGGTGCGCACGTGCAGTGAGCCGACTCCTGTTGCCGGGTCCCACCCTGGTCGCGCGTGAACGTCCTCGATCCAGATGCGATCGGTTGCCGTCAGGAACACACTGCGGCCGATCCCCGCGTGCCACCACTGGTCCTGGTCCTCGACGTAACTCGCGTCGGACCACCGCACGACCATCAGCGCCAGCGTGTTGGTTCCCGTCTTCACGGAATCGGTGACGTCGAAGGCCGCTTCGAGTCGCGAGTCCTTGCTGATCCCGACCGGCACACCGTTCACCCAGACGTGCGCCACGCTGTCGGCCGCGCCGATGTGGAGGATGATCCGCCGTTTCGACCACGCGCGAGGGATCGAGAACGTCGTGCGGTAGAGGCCGGTCGGGTTGTCGGCGGGAACGTCGGGCGGAACGCCTTTGAAGGGCATCTGGACGTTGGTGTAGATCGGTCGGTCGAAGCCCTGCATGGTCCACAGGCCCGGGACCGCGATGTCGGCCCAGCCGGCATCGCGGTGGTCCGACGCCATGAAGTCCGCGGGCGCCCATTCCGGTCGCTCGATCAGGAGGAACTTCCACGTGCCGTCGAGTGACCGAACCCATGGATTCGGGTCCTTGCCGCGGGCCGTCGAGACATCCGGTGCCGGAGGAAGCGGACTGCGCATCGGGAGCCGACCCACATGGGTGATCTCGGGTTTGGTCCAAGCCGCCAATCCGACGAGAGGGTCGGTCCGGGTACCACGGGTGCTCATGGCCGAGACAGTACGGTGCCGGGGTGCATTTCGGCATCACCATGTTCGCCACCGACGCGACGATGGACCCGAGTGAACTCGCCCGCGAGGCCGAAGCACGCGGCTTCCATTCGCTCTACCTCCCCGAGCACACCCACATCCCCACGTCGCGGCGCACGAAACCGCCCACGGGCGGCGAGGTGCTGGCCGAGGAGTACAAGCGCACGCTCGACCCGCTCATCGCATTGAGCGCCGCGGCCGCGGTCACCGACACCATCCTGCTCGGCACCGGCATCTCGGTCGTCGCCCAGCGAGAGCCGATCGTGACGGCCAAGGCCATCGCCACACTCGATCGCATCGCCGGCGGACGCTTCGTCTTCGGCATCGGCTTCGGTTGGAATGCCGACGAGATCGAACATCACGGGATCGCGATGCCCGACCGGCGCGACATCGTGCGCGAACACATCCTGGCCATGCGCGCGCTCTGGCGCGACGATGTCGCCGAGTACCACGGTGAGTTCGTCGATTTCTCGCCATCGTGGTCGTGGCCGAAGCCCACTTCGCCCACCGGACCTCCGGTCCTGATCGGTGGCGCGGCGGGACCAAAGTTGTTCGCGCACATCGCCGAATACGCCGACGGTTGGATCCCGATAGGCGGCGCCGGCATTCGCGCCGCGCTCGACGATCTCCGGCGTGCCTGCGACGCCCACGACCGCGACGCCGACACATTGAGAATCGTTCCGTTCGGCACGGTCCCGGATCCGGGCAAGCTCGAGTACTACGCGTCGCTCGGCATCCGCGAGATCGTCCTCCGCGTCGAAGGCGGGACCCGGGATCAGGTCCTGCCGATCTTGGATGAGTATCAACAACTGATCGGAGCCAACCCATGACACTCGCCATTCAGACCGGGACCACCAGCAACCTGTACCGCGTCTTTCTCCTCCTTCACCTCCTTGCGGCCATCGTCGGTTTCGGCGCGGTGATGCTCAACGGCATCTACGGCGCGAAGTCGCAGCAGCGTCCCGGCCCCGAGGGGCGCGCCGTCTCCGAGGTGAACTTCCAAGTCAGCGAGATCGCCGAGTACTTCATCTATGCCGTCCCGGTCTTCGGCTTCTTGATGGTCTAGACGTCGGGCGACGCGTGGACCTTCCAACAGACCTGGATCTGGGTGTCGATCGTCCTGTACATCGTGGCGCTCGTCGCCTCTCGTACGGTCTTGGGGCCAAGTCACCGGCGGCTCAACGAGTTGTTGCTGGAGATGGAATCGGCACCGGCCGGCGCCGGGCCACCGCCGCAGCTCGGTGAAATCGCGGTGGCGGGCAAACGGCTCGCCACGACCGGACCGCTGCTGCACGTGACGATGGTCGTGATCATGGTGTTGATGATCTGGAAGCCGGGCGCCTGACCATCGGGCCGGCCGAGCCGCGCAGGTCCGGCCGATAGGGTTCGGCGATGGCAGCTGCACCCGCGGTGGTCCGCATCGACGTTGCCGACGAACCGGCCGCGTGGCGCGACGCCGGGTTCACCGTTGCGGACGACGACACCACGCGAATCGGCGCGATCACCATCAGGCTCGTCGGCCGCACCCAGGGGAAGGGCATCGTGAACTGGGCGTGGTCCGACCTCACCGGTGACGGCCCGATCGACGGGCTCTCGACCACCTCGACGGCTCCCGGGTCCCTCCGACCGACGGCTCACCCGAACGGCTGCACCATCATCGATCACGTCGTCGTCGTGACGCCCGACCTGGAACGCACCGTCCCGGCGTTCGAAGCTCGCGACCTGGAAGTCCGACGCGTCCGGCACACCGACCAATACGGGCCGGCATTCCGCCAGGTCTTCTTCCGCGGCGGCGAGACGATCATCGAGATCATCGGGCCGGATACTCCGCGGGAGGGTGACGATCGCGACGCCCATTTCTATGGGCTCGCGTTCACCGTCGAGGATCTCGGTGCCACGGCGTCGTTCCTCGGCGAACGGCTCGGTTCGATCAAGGACGCGGTCCAGGACGGCCGCCGGATCGCGACCCTCCGCCACGAAGCATTCGACATCTCGATCCCCATCGCCCTGATGAGCATCTAGCGGCGCGTCG
>JAENVU010000412.1 GCA_016650415.1 Acidimicrobiia bacterium | reverse complement strand
TCGGAGAGGTACACGATGCCGGCATCGGCGTCTCCGTTGGCGACCGCGCCGACCGTGGTCGCGGCATCGGGTTCGCGCGTCACCGAGCCCTCGTCGAGTTCGACACCCGCCCGGTCGAGCGCCTGCGCCGCATACGTTCCGCACGGTGCGGTGGACACGCACTCGGCAACCACCTCGGCCCGGCGCAGGTCGGCAAGTGATCGGATCCGCCGCGGGTTCCCCGGCTTGGTCACGATCGTCATGCGATTACGGGCGAAGGGCTCGGCCCGGCCCGCGAGATGGCTGGCGACGCCGAGCCGGCCCATCGCGACCGGATCGGCCGATGCGAACACGTCGGCCGGCGCGCCCTGCTCGATCTGCAGTGCGAGCGCCGTGGATGACGCCAGGTTGAGTTGCACCTTCGCGCGCGGGTTCTGCCGCTTCACCTCCGCGACGATGGACTCGAACGCGGGACCGAGCGAAGACGCGGCCGAGACCGTGATGGAACCGCCGAGCCCCGGCCGGTCGCCACCCCGTTGCTGGGCAGGCGCCGACGATGCCGTACAACCGGCGCACGCCGCGGCCACGACGAGCACGGTCATCCCGCTCCGAATCCACACCCCGCCTACCCTTCGGCCGGGATCTCGACGACGACATTCGTCGCCTTGACGGACGCGGTGGCGAGGTCGCCGACTTCCAGATCCAGTTCGTCGGCACCGTCACGCGTCATGAGCGACACGACGCGGTGAGGGCCCACCTGAATCTCCACGATCGCCGACAGGCCGTCCCGCTCCACCCGGGTGACCAACCCGGTGAACCGGTTCCGGGCCGACCGCACGATGCCGTCGGTCATCGCCGCCGGTTGCTCGGCGAGGACCCGGGCCAGTTCGGCTCCGGCGATCGTGCGATGACCGCCCGGGCTCCGGGTCGTGGCCAAGGTTCCGTCGTCGGTCCAGCGCCGCACCGTGTCGACGCTCACCCCCAGCAACTCGGCGGCCTTGCTCGTTCGAAACTGGGACATCCGGAGGATTTTACGATGAAATCCTCTGTGTTGCCAAGTATCGACGGGCTATGCGTAGGTGCGGACCAGCCGCAGGACCGCCGCCGCGTCGGGTCCGGTCGCCACGAGCGCCGTGTCGCCCGGGGCCTTCCGCCGACCGGCGACGTCGCAGAGGTCGACGCCGGGACCGCGCACCACCGTCGGCGCCTCGACGTCGGTTCCGAACCGCCAGGGCGCTCCGGTCGGCCCAACCAGATCGAACGCCACCGCGCCGCTCAGGTCCTCGCCGGACCGTTCGAAGGCGTACGGCAACGTGCGCCACGCCAGGCGCGCCACATGGCGGAGCCGGTCCGCCGGAACCAGGGCGATGCCCAATGCATCGGCGACATCGCCGCTGTGGATCCAACATTCCGCGAGCCGGGTCGCGGCCAACGTCCGCGCGCTCAACGTGCCCACGACCCACTGCAACCGCGCGCTCGGATCAACGGTCGCGAACTCCGTACGGAGTTCCGCGGCCGAGGCGTTCCACCGCGCGGCGACATCGGCACCCGACGCGCCCCGCTCTCCCGCGACGCTCGCCGCGGCCGCGTCGTCGATCGCGCCCTCACCGCCCGCGCGCATGAACGACTCGAGATCGGGAGTCAACTCGCCCCGCAGACTGGCGAGGCCGAGCACGTCGGTCTGATGCAAGTGGACGACGACGTCGGCAATGTCCCATCCCTCGCACCGGGTCGGCAGACGCCACTGCGTCTCGCTGAGCGGGTCGATCAGCGCGGCGAGCTCGGCATGTTGGGCCGCGAGCGCGTCCCGGAGCTCGTTCACGGTTCGACTCGAAATGCACGCGAGACGAAGTCCTCGAATGCCTTGGTGTCCAACACGACGGAGAACTCGCCATCCTGCTTCGAGATCTCCAACGACGGACAGAAGAAGCCGCCCCCGTCCACGATGAAGTACGGGGAACCGACGACACCACGGGTCTTGCCGTCCTCGTACTCCCGGGCAACATCGGCTCGATCGGAGTCGGTCTCGGTGGGATCCAGGTCGTGCGCGAGTGCGAGGTCGTGCAGGACCTCCGGGTCGGACACATCGAGGCCCTGTTCGAACAATGCGATCCGCGTCGCGAGCGCGACGGCTTCACCGGTGTCGACCCCGGTGCGGTAGGCGCGTGCACAGAGCGCCAGCGCCGGAAGGGTGGTGACCGGGAACGTCTCCGGGTTGAATCCCGCGAAGAGCTCCGGCGCCACCGACGCCCGCAGCGCCGAGATCTCGGGCGCGACCGCCTCGGCGGTCACCCCACGACCGTTGACCCATTCGAGCGGCCAGGCGTGAACCACGATCCGGTTCGCGCTCCCGACGGCGGCGCGGCGGTCCACCAGCGATCGCAATCCGACGTAGGTGAACGGGCAGCTGATGTCGGCGAAGACTTCGATCACACTCATTGGTCACCCTCCATACGGTCGAGGAGATGCCGGCGCGCGACTGCGTCGCCCGGACCATCGCGTTCGGCCAACCGGTCCGCGACGGCCAACCGATGTTCGGCATCGACATTGCCGCCGTACTTGAATTTCGATCGCACTTCGCGGATCGAGATCCGTAGCCCTCGGATCGCGCCGAGCTTCGCGCCGTGATCGATCGGGTCCAACACATCCACCTCCGGCTGGACGTCGGCAAGCTGTTCGCGCAGGAGCGCCGCGACGTGGTCGGGGTCGTCGACGATGCGCGCCGTGCCGACAATCTGCACCGCGGCGTAGTACGTGGTCGGGATACCGGCGCGCGGGTCCTCGTCTCCGATGACCTTCCACGCCGAGGGGATGTAGGCCCAGTCGCCCGCCACACTCAGCACCACCTGATCGTTCTCCTCGACCGCGTCCCAGATCGGATTGGGCCGGGCCAGGTGCAACACGATCTCGTCGTCGTTCACGACGAACTGCGTCGGCACGACCACCGGCAGATCGCGGTCCCGGCCGCCGGCAACGAGTTGGCCGAATGCGTGCGCGGCGAGGAACGCTCGCCATTCCACTTCGGATCCACGGTCGGCGGAACGGATCAGCATGGATGCATCATGCCTGGTACCGGACGCTCCGGCCCACTGGTTGACGCGGTCGGTGCTCGGTCATCGGTCACGCGCCGATCGACTCCGTCATCGTCCCTCGGTACCCTGCCGGAATGTCCGACCATCGACGACGCGGTCCCGTATGACCCGCGACGCTCGGTCCTACTGCCGGATCTGCGCGGCGGCGTGCGGGATCGTCGTGACCCTCGACGGCGAGCGGGTGGTGAGGGTTCGGGGCGACGCCGACCATCCGGTATCGCACGGGTACACCTGCTCGAAGGGTCGTGGTCTCGCCGACTGGCACCACCACACCGACCGGCTGGACGCGCCGCGGCGCGGCGGCGAGCCGAGCGGCTGGCCCACCGTGCTCGATGATCTCGCGGCACGGTTGCGCGCGCTGAGCGACGACCCGGGCCCCGACGCGATCGGGCTCTATCTCGCGACCGGGCTCGCGTACGACGCCGCGGGCCAGGTCGTGGCAAGTCAGTGGCTTCCCGCGATCGGCTCACACTCGTTTTACACCGCGGTCACCGTCGACAACGCGCCGGTCCTCGTCGCCGCCGAGTTGGTCACCGGCCAGCCGATGCTCAACCCGGTCTGGGACCCTCACCAGCCCGGACTGTTGCTGATGTTCGGGACGAACCCGGTGGTGTCGCACGGGTACGGCACCGCCCTCGCCGATCCGATTCGTCAGCTCCGCGACTACCAGGGTCGTGGTGGCGAGGTCTGGGTCGTGGACCCTCGTCGGACCGAGACCGCGGCACTGGGCGATCACCATCTCCCGATTCGGCCGGGCGCCGACATCGCAGTCCTCGGCGCCATCGCCGCCGCGCTGCTGGTCGACGGTGCCGACGCGGCGGAACTGCGCGACCACTGCCGGGCCGACGATCTTCACGCACTCCGTGAGGCCCTCGCCCCGTTCACGGTCGAGCGTGCCGCCAAGGTCGGTGGAGTCGGCACCGCCGCGATCACCGACCTGGTCGCCGCGGTGCGCGGGCATCGAGGCCGGGTCGCGGTGATGTGCGGTACCGGCGTCACCATGGCCCGCCATGGTGTGGTGGCCGAATGGCTGCGGTGGGTCAT
>JAENVU010000411.1 GCA_016650415.1 Acidimicrobiia bacterium | reverse complement strand
CTCGTCGCGATGCGTGCTGTCGCCGTGGCCCGAGAGGTCGACGGCGACGACCCGAAACTCGTCGGCGAAGGCGGCTGCGACGTGCGTCCACCAATGGGCATGGGCGCCACCACCGTGCACGAACACGAGCCCGCGGGTGCCGGGAGTTCCCCAGGCGAGAAAGTTGATCGGTCCGTCGACATCCACCGTCCCTCGTTCGATCGGCACCGAAAGTGCTCGGGAGAACCAGGCGGGAGCGTCGGGCAGGGGTTGGTAGCTCGGCATTCGTCGCGATCGTGAGGTGACGGGGAGGGTGCTGGGTCGATGCTAGGACCGGGCCGGCGCCGACACCGGGAACGGGTGGTGCTCCCCACGACGTCGCCGACCCCCCACCCTCCAGCGTTTGTCGGCTGGAGTGGCTCGGCGCCTCGCAATCCGCCAAACGGACGGGGGGGGACGGTCTCACCCGGTTGGTACGGTGCCGCGGTGATCGAATCGGTGCAGGGAGTCAGCTACGGCGCGGCCGCGACGGCCGCCCTGGCGGCGACGATCGCCGATCTTCAGGCCGGGGACCGGTTGCGGCCGGTCACGGTCATCGTGCCGTCGAACGCGGCCGGGTTGGCGGCTCGGCGCGTCGTCGCGGCGGCGGGCGGGCTCGCCAACGTGGGCTTCCTCACCCCCTACGCATTGGCCGAACGGCTGGGTCGGGCCCGGGCCGCGGTCGCCGGCCAGGAGCAGCTGACCGAGCCGCTGTTGATCGCGGCGATCCGTCGGGAACTCCGGGCTGACGCCGGGATCTTCGATCCGGTCGCGGCACATGCGGGGACCGAACGGGCCTTGGCGCGTCGGTATGCCGAACTCTCGCGGGCTCGGCCCGAGACCCTTGATCGGATCGCCCGGGCGGGTTCGTCGCGCGCTCGCGCACTCGTGGCGTTCTGTCGTCGAGTGCAGATCCGCCTCGCGCATTACGCCGACGAGGACGCACTCGCCGATCACGCCATCGCGGCCGTCGGTGCCGGCGACCCGACCGTCACCGCGTTGGGCGCGGTCGTGGTGCACCTCCCTCAACCCTTGGCCCCCCGGCTGCGGTCACTCGTGGCGGAGCTCGTACGCACCTGTCCGAGTGTGGCCGTCGTCGGCCTCACCGGCGACGACGATGCCGACGCCGGCGTGCGCGAAGCGTGCCGATTGCTGGACATCCATCTCGACGACCCCGAGACAGCCACGGTGGCGACGGGCACGGTGGCGACGGGCACGGAGATCATCACGGCGTCGGATCCCGATGAGGAAGTGCGCGCCGTCGTGCGGCGACTGCTCGCCATTGCCGAGACCGGCGTGCCGTTCGACCGGATGGCGATCCTGTATCCGCCGGTCGAGCCCTACGCCCGTACCGTCGATGCCCAACTTCGTGCGGCGGGGATTGCCCACAACGGGCCGGCGGTGCGCACGCTGGCCGACTCGATGGCCGGGCGGATGCTCGAGCGGCTGCTCCAACTCGTGGGCGCCGAGTTCGCCCGGGACGAACTCGTCGCGTTCTTTGCCAGCACACCGATGCGTGGAGTCGACGGTGGCGCGATTCCGATCGAACGCTGGGACCGGATCTCGCGACGCGCCGGCGTCGTCGATGGTGACGGATGGGAGGTCGGGCTCGACGCGTACGCCCGCGACCTCGATCAGCAGGCCGACGACCGAGTGGCAGCCGGATTGGGTGGCGAGGTTCGGAACCGCCGTGAGGCGCAGGCCACGCGCGCGCTCCGCGATTTCGTCGCCGACCTGCGCGACCGCTTGAGTGCGATGGAACGAGCGGCGGGGTGGGCGGCGCGTGCCGGTGAGACGCGCACGGTGCTCCTCGACCTGCTCGGCGATGCCGACGCCCGCTCGACCTGGCCCGAGCCCGAGCAGGATGCGCTGACCGCCGCGCTCCTCGTCCTCGATCGGTGCGCGGTGCTCGATGCCGTCGAGCCCGACCCGAGCTTTGCGGTGTTCGCCAGTGCCGTGTCGACGGAACTGCGGTCACCGGTCGGCCGCATCGGCCGGTACGGCGAAGGGGTGCTGTGTGCCGGCCTCGCCACCGGCATCGGGCTCGATCTGGACGCGGTCTTCGTCGTCGGGCTCTCCGAAGGGGTGGTGCCCGCGTCCGGTCGCGAGGATGCGCTCTTGGCCGACGCCGACCGTGCGTTGGCGGTCGAGTCCGAACTGAGGACCCGGGATCGCATGCGGGCGCAGCAACGGCGCGACTATCTCGCCGCGCTCTCGGCCGCGTCGACGCACCGGGTCCTGACGCATGCTCGGGGTGATCTGCGCTCCGCCCGCGAGCGGTTGCCGTCGCGGTACCTCCTCGAGACTGCATCGGCACGGCTGGGTGAGCGCGTGTTCGCGAGCACCTTCGACACGGTCGACCCGGCCGCGGGGGTGGAAGTCGTTCCCTCGTTTGCGGCCGGGTTGGCGCGGATCGAACTCGCGACGACGGTCGCCGACCGCGACCTCGGCGTACTGGCCGCCGCCGCAGAACGCGACGGCGACGTGATCGATCACCCGCTGGTGCAATCGAGTGGGGCCGCGGCGGGTATCGATGCGATTCGTGGTCGCGCATCGGGCGCGTTGACCCGCTGGGACGGCAACGTCAGTGGCGTCGCCGACCAGGTGCCGTCGCCCGCCACCGGCGAGATCGTGTCGGCCACGCGCCTCCAGAACTGGTGCGAGTGTCCATTCAAGTACTTCCTCACGCATGTGGTGCGGATTCCGGTCGAGGAGGAACCCGAACGCCTGTTGGAGCTGTCGGCGCTGGCCCGGGGAACCTTGGTGCACGAGGTGTTGGAACAGTTCATCGCGGAGGAATTGGCGAAGCCGCCGGCCGAGCAGGTTCCCGCGGGGGAGCCGTGGCCGCGGGCCGCGCAGGACCGCATCCTCGCGATCGTCGAGGAACTTGCCGCCGCCGCCGAGGCCAAGGGGATCACCGGCAAGGCCGTGTTGTGGGACCTGCATCAGGACGAGATCGTCGTCGACGTCCTGACCTTCCTGGCCGAGGACTCCGCCCACCGGGTGGGCGAAGGCGTCGTCCCGGAATCGGTGGAGTTCCCGTTCGGATTCGATACCGCGCCACCGGTCGACGTTGTCGTCCCGAGCGGTGAAGTGGTGCGCTTCCGGGGCCGCGCCGATCGCATCGACCGCCGGCCCGATGGCACGCGGGTCGTCCTGGACTACAAGACCGGCGGCCAGCCGCCCACGCCCGACGGCTGTGAGAACGATCCGGTGTGGGCCGGCCGGCGGCTCCAGTTGCCGGTGTACGCCGAGGCGGTGCGCCAGCAGCTGGGGGCGGACTCGGTCGAGTCGGCCTACTGGTACGTCTCGCAGAAGGGTGGGTTCCAGCGCGATTCCGTCGTGCTGGACGACGAGACCGCGAGTCGATTTCGGGAAGTCGTCGGCCAGATCGTCGCGGGCATCGACGGTGGCATCTTCCCGGCCGCGCCCGGCGAACCCAACTGGTTCAATGCCGCCGGGGCCAACTGCACCTACTGCGACTTCGATGCCCTGTGTCCGGCCGACCGCGGTGCGCAGTACGACGCCAAGGAAGCCGCGCCGGAGTTTCAGGTGTTCCACGACCTCATGCCGGAGGTGGAGGAGTGACCGACGTGCTCGTCGACGACGCCGTCCGTCGTCGAATCACCCACGACGGTCTCGACGAGCTGCTGTTCGTCGAGGCCGGTGCCGGCACCGGGAAGACCAAGCAGTTGGTCGATCGCGTGGTGTCACTGATCGTCGCTCGCGGTGTTCCGATGCGAGAGATCGCCGCCGTCACCTTCACCGAGGCTGCGGCGAGCGAACTGCGATCCCGAATCCGGGAAGCGCTCGAACGAACCGTGCACGATCCGGTGACCGATCCCGAGGCATGCGCCCGGTGCGAAGTTGCGCTGGCCGACCTCGACGGCGCGGCGATCGGCACGGTCCACTCGTTCGCACAGCGGATCCTCTCCGAGCATCCGATCGAAGCCGGGTTGCCGCCCAACGTGGAGGTGCTCGACGAGGTGGAGAGCCTCCTCGAGTTCGGCCACCGGTGGCGAGAACAGGTCGACCGCATGTTCTCGAGGGTCGAGCTGCAACCCGTGATCACGCTCGCTCGATTGCTCGACGTGCGGGTCGACGACCCGAAGCAACCGTCCCTCCGCGAAGTTGCCGCAGTGTTCTCGGACAATTGGGACCGGCTCGACACGCTCGTCGCAGAACCGGTCGTGGAGCCCCAGGTGGATCGAGCGGCTGCGAGCGCAGCGATCGCCGGGCTCGAAGGGGTGTTGGCGCAGTGCGCCACCATCCCGGACGACAAGCTGGCCGAACGGTTACTCGGCTTCGCTGACGAGATCCGCGGGGTCGCCGCCGCGCTCGCGTTCGGGTCGGACCGCGCACTGCTCCGAGTGGTCGTCCGCAAGACCAAATCAACGAAGTGGACGCACATGGGCGCGGGCAAGGCCGACAACTGGGGTGGGAAGGACCAGAAGAAGGCCGTCGCCGAACAGGTGGCCGCCGCGGAAGCCACCCTCACCGCGATTCGCGACGAAGCCGCCGACGCGGTCCTGCGGGCCCTCGCGGGCGAGGTCGCCCGCTTCACGGTCGCGTCGGCCGAAGAACGGCTGCGGGAGGGTCGGCTGGAGTTCCACGACCTGCTCGTCTTCGCCCGCCGGTTGCTGCGTACCAGCCCCGACGCCCGCCAGGCACTGCACGGTCGGTACCGCCGGCTCCTGATCGACGAGTTCCAGGACACCGATCCCATCCAGATCGAACTGGCCACGTTGATCGCGGCATCGGTGACCGACGCCGATCCGGTTCCCGCCTGGGACGCGGTTGCCGTCGACCCGGAGCGGTTGTTCTTCGTGGGTGACCCGAAGCAGTCGATCTACCGATTCCGGCGGGCCGACATCGCGCTCTTCCTCGCGGCAAGGGACCGATTCGCCGGTGAGTCGGTTCGCCTCCAGACCAACTTCCGCACCGTCGCGCCGGTGCTCGAATGGGTCAACGAGATCTTCGGCGCGCTGATGGCCGACGAGTCCCCGGGTCGCAGCCCGCGCTACGACGCGCTCACCCCCCACCGGGGTGCGGGTGCCGCGGACCATCGGGTCGTGCTGCTCGGTGGTCCTCATGCCAAAGCCGAGAAGTTACGGGCCGGTCCGCTGCGCGAACTCGAAGCCGACACGGTGGCCGGGGCGGTGGCCGACATCCTGACCCGGCCGGACGAGTGGCCGGTCGAGCAGGACGGCGAGTGGCGGCCGGCCCGCCCCGAAGACATCACCATCCTGGTGCCGACCCGTACGTCACTCGCGATGTTGATGGACGCATTGCGCGCTCGCGACATCGAGTTCCGGGCCGAGACGGGAACGCTCGTCTACGACACGCAGGAGATCCGCGACCTGCTCGCGGTCCTGCGTGCGGTCGCCTACGGCACCGATGGCGTGTCGCTGGTCGCTGCCTTGCGTTCAGCGATCTTCGCGTGCGGTGATGACGACCTCGTGACCTACGTCCACGCGGGCGGTCGCTGGGATCTGGAAGCGCAGCGCCCCGATCTGGGCTCGGACCACCCGGTGCTCGCGGCGCTCGCGTTCATCGACGAACTGCGAGCGGCGCGCTGGTGGACCTCGCCGAGCGCGCTGATCGAATGGATCGTGCGGGAGCGGAACGTCCTGATGCTCGGTCTGGCTCAGCCCCGTCCGCGCGACACGTGGCGGCGCATCCGATTCCTGATCGACCAGGCCCGCATGTTCGAAGGGTCCCAGTCCGCGGATCTCGTGGCGTTCGTCGAGTGGGCGGAGCTGCAACGGTCCGAGATGGCGCGCGTCCATGAACCGCTGCTGCCCGAGGCCGACGACCATGCGGTTCGCATCATGACGATCCACGGTGCGAAAGGACTGGAGTTCCCCATCACGGTCGTGTCGGGGTTGACGACCCGGACGGGGAGGGGCCGGAACCGTTTCCGGGTCTACTGGGACGGCGATGGTGTCGGGCTCTCGGCCCGGAAGGACGTCGCCACCGCCGGGTTCGACCGCATGGCGGATCTCGAAGCGGAGATGGACGACGAAGAGAAGAAGCGACTGCTTTACGTCGCCTGTACCCGCGCCCGGGATCACCTGCTCGTTGCGACCCATCACCTCGAGGACGTCCCGTCCTTCGCGCAGATGCTCTGGGAACACTCGCAGTCGGCGCCGGACACGTGTCGGCGGGCCCGTCCCGAGCCCGCGCCGGGACCCCCGATCTCAGTGCCGCGACCGGTCACGAGTGCGCCCGAGGCGATGGTCACCGAGCGCGCCGAGTGGGTGGCGCGTCGGGAGGCGTTGCTGGCGGCGGGCGCGCGTCCCCGGACCGTGTCGGCGACGGCGATCCGTCGAGCAGTCGCCGACGGCGCCGGTCGTGAACCGGCCGCGCGTGACGACGAGACCGGAATCGACCCGCTGGCCGAGGGGGAGACATCGGGGACCGACGTGGTGGTTCCGGCCTGGCGACGCGGCGCCGGCGCCACGGCCTTCGGTCGTGCGGTCCACGCCGTCCTCCAGGATGCCGATCTCGTGAAGGCCGATGCCGTCGACGCGCTGGCCGCAACGACCGCGGTCATCGAGGGGATCCCCGAGGCGGTGGCCGACGTGGCGACCTGGGCGCGGGCGATCCTGGCGGCGCCGGTCCTGGTCGAGGCGGCGGCGCTGAGTGGGTCCGGCAACGCCTTCCGCGAGATGTACGTCGCCGCACCGGTGGGCGGGCAGGTCATCGAGGGGTACATCGACCTGTTGCTGCGGACCCCGGACGGTCTGGTGATCGTCGACTACAAGACCGACCCCGTGACGAGTCCCGAGGCGCTCGACGCCAAGGTCGAGGAGTACCGGATCCAACTCGCGGCCTATGCGGCCGCCCTGGAGATCTCGACGGGGGACACCGTTCACAGCGGCGTGCTGGTCTTCGCCGGCGGTGATGGTGCGGTCGAACGCCGGATCCCTCGGTCCGAACTCGGAGTCGACGAGGTTCGCGAGCATCTCGCGACGGTCTGATCCCCGCGGCGGGTGCCATGGGACCAGGGTCGCGATGTGCGATCCTGGTAGCTCTTCATGCTCGGTTCCAACCGGCTCGTCCGACTCGTCGCAATTCTCGCTCTGGGCAGTCTCGCCCTGGGCGTCTGTGTCGTCGCGCTCGCACCCGGCGTCGAGACCGTCGCCGCGAGCGCGCAGTACAGCGGCAAGGTCGGTCCGCTCCTCCGCAAACTCGAGGACCCGACCACGCTCTACGACGCCGCCGGGGTTCCGTACGAGCGACTCGGCGACCTCGACCGTCAGCCGGTCTCACTCGGAGAGGTTCCCGAGATCCTCCGGCAGGCGGTGATCGCCACCGAGGACCAGACCTTCTACAGCAACGACGGGATCGACGTCCGATCCGCGATCCGGGCGCTGGCTTCGAACGTCGGCGCCGGTGGGATCGAACAGGGCGGCTCGACCATCACCCAGCAGCTGATCAAGAACCGGTACTTCAGGAATCCCAAGCGCAACCTCGATCGTAAAATCCGCGAGGCGGTGCTCGCCCACCGGTTGACCGCGGAATGGTCCAAGAACCGCATCCTCGAGGAGTACCTCAACACCGTCTACTTCGGCGAGAACTCCTACGGCGTGAAAGCGGCGGCGGCGCGTCTGATCGGCAAACCGTTGAGTGAGTTGAGCATCGCGGACGCGGCCCTGCTCGCGGGTCTGATCAAGAACCCGACCGCGTATGACCCGTTCGACGCGCCCAACGTCGCATTGGAGCGTCGGAACGACGTGATCCGGCGCATGCTCGGCCAGAAGGTCATCACCAAGCAGGAAGCCGTTCTGGCCCGCTCCACTCCGCTCCCCGCGATCGGGCGACCGGACAACGAGCTGCGCGCGAAATCTCCGTACGGTGAAGCGGCGTTGCGGCAACTCATGACCCTCCCCGAACTCGGTGTCAATTCCCAGGAGCGTGAGCGAGCGATCTTCTCCGGCGGTCTCCGGGTGTTCACCGAGTACGACCCGCGGCTGACCTACATCGCCTTCAACGTGGTCAACAGCGTCATCAAACCGTCGTTCGGTCCGTATCGGGCGGCGATCGCGGTCATGGACCCCAAGGATGGCTCGGTCCGCGCCGTCGTCGACGGCCGGGGCACGGCGCAGGGCTTCAATCTCGCCACCGATGGTGGTGGTCGGAAGGTCGGCTCCACGTTCAAGCCCATCACCTTGGCGACCGCGTTCGAGAACGGCTATTCACCCAAGGACAGCGTCGACGGCAGCAGCGGGTGTCCGGTCAAGTACGACCCATGGGGGACGACTCCCTATGTGGGTCACAACGCCGGGGAAAGCAGCGGCGGCTACGGCGATCTCTACACCCAGACCCGAAACTCGGTGAACTGCGCGTTCCTCCGACTGTTGACGAGCGTGGGTCCGCCCTTGGTGCGCGATATGGCGACCCGGCTCGGGTACACCCGACCGGTGGGGAATCACCGGGTGATCGGTATCGGTGAGACGAACCACACGCCACTCGAGGTCGCCACCGTCTACAGCACCCTCGCCGACGACGGTATCCGGCACATGCCGGTCTTCGTCCGTCGTATCGAGGACACCAGCGGACGCGTCCTCTACTGGGCGCCGGGCGGAGTCCGGGTGCTCAAGTACGAGACCGCGCGCACGGTGACCGATGTCCTGAGCCACGTCACCGAAGGGACCGCACCCCGAGCCAAGCTCGGCGATCGTCCGCTCGCAGGAAAGACCGGAACCGTCGACAATCAGGTCGACGCGTGGTTCGCCGGGTACACACCGCAGTTGGTGGCCGCGGTCTGGATGGGCCATCCGCTCTACGAGGACGCGGACGTGAACCCGGTCGCCGCGATGAGGAACGTCGGCGACATCGGCACGGTCTACGGCGGGACGTACCCGGCGATCATCTGGCAGAAGTTCATGACCGAAGCGCTCAAGGACGCTCCGATCATCCCGTTCATCAAGCCCAATGAGTCGCTGTGGCCGAAGCCGGCCCGGATCAACCCGGTGGGGGGCCGGGGCGCGCCCGTCAGCGACTTCGTCGCGACCACGACCACGTCGACCCCCGTGCCGGTCGAGTCGACGCCCACGACGCTCGCCCCCGTGACCACGACGACGAAGGCCCCCGCTACGACCACGACCACCAAGGCCCCCGGTCCGTAGCCATCGCATTCCGGTCGCCGATCGCCGATAGATTCGACGGCTGATGACCGCGCTCGAACAGCTTCTCGTCGTGCAGGCGCACGACACCACCCTCGATCAGCTCCGCCACCGGCGGGCGACCTTGCCCGAACGCGAG
>JAENVU010000410.1 GCA_016650415.1 Acidimicrobiia bacterium | reverse complement strand
TCTTTCACCCCTGGAGTCTTGATGCGTTCTTCGCGTGCATTCGGTGTCGTCGTCATTGCTCTGGCGATCGCGGCTACGGCTTGTGGGAGCAGTTCGGGAAAGGCGACCACCAAACCAGCGGCGGACGATCATTCGCATGCTGCGGGTGACCACGACATGCGGTGCATGGAGACCGACTTCGCCGGGAAGAACCCGAAGATCTGCGGTGACGGTGCGGCAACCGCAACGGCGCCGTACACGTTGGCCCACCCGCTGAAGTTCACGCCGGACGGCCTGATCGATCCCAACAGCGTGGATCTGTCCGGCGTACAAGGCGTGACCCCGGCGCAGGAGAAAGAGGCGACGGACCTCCTCAAGTCGACGATCAAGATCCTGCCCCGATGGAGCGATCCGGCCGTGGCGGCGGCCGACGGCTTCCAGTCGATCGGCGACGGTCTCACCGGTGAAGAGCACATGCTGCACTGGGATTGGATCGAGGACGACACGATCTTCGACCCGAACCACCCGGAGTCGCTCGTCTACAAGGTCGACAAGGCCACCGGAACCAAGACGCTCGAGGCCGCGATGTACATCCTCCCGGACAAGTACACGCTCGACAACACTCCGTCGATCGACAGCCCGCTCGTGCAGTTCCACCAGCACGACAACCTGTGTTTCAGCCCCGCCGTGGGCGACAGGGGTCCGCGGGTCGCCGGGCTCACCGACACGTCGGGGAACTGTAAGGAAGGGCTGACGAAGTTCAACCCGAACATCCAGGTCCACGTCTGGATTCGCGCCAACGACTGCGGACCGTTTGCCGCACTGCTCGGCGTCGGTGCCGGTCAGATCGCCGCCGGCGCCGAACGCTCCTGCGTCCACGACCACACCAAGTTGAGTTTGTAACTAGGGCGTGGTCAGGCCGCCGTCGATGATGAGGACCTGACCGGTCATGAAGCTCGAGGCGTCGCTCGCGAGAAAGAGCGCTCCGTTCGCGATCTCCTCGGGCGCGGCCATCCGCTTGATGAGCCCGGCGTTCATCATCGATTCCTGGGCCGCAGCATCAGTGTTGCGCACCATGTCGGTATCGGTGGTGCCCGGTGCGAGCGCGTTGGCGCGGAGGCCCTGACTCGCGAACTCGGCGGCCATCGCCCGGGTCATCTGTAACATCGCCGCCTTCGCGGAGCAGTACATCGACACGTAGGCACCGTGGGTGAACGCACCGGCGCTGATGACGTTGACGACGTTGCCCCGGCCGCCGGCGAGCAGATGGGGGAGCGCGTGTTGCACGAGGAAGAGCGGCCCCCGCAGGTTCGCTCCGTACGACGATTCCCACGCCTCGGGAGTGATCGTGCCGATGGGAAGCCCCAGGGCGTTGGCCGCGTTGTTGACGATGATGTCAATTGCGCCGAACTCCTCGACGGTGGTGGCGACGAGGGCCGCGAGGTCATCGACCTTGCCGGCATGAGCCGGGACCGCGAGCGCAGTCCCGCCGGCCGCATTGATCGCGTGCGCGACCTCGGCACAGGCGTCGGCTTTGCGACTGGCGATCACGACTTTCGCACCGCACGCCGCGTAGGTCTCGGCGATCGCGCGGCCGATGCCGCGACTTCCGCCGGTGATGATGGCGACGCGGTCGGTCAGGTCGAACAGTTGGTTGATGTCGGCTCGGGTACGCATCTGCGCAGTCTGGCCGCGATGGCGGGGATCATCGCGTGATCGAACTCACGGTTGCCCAGGCGCGTCGGATGGCGTTGGCCGCGCAGGGTTTCGCCGAGCCGCGCCCGACGGGCCGGGTGGACCGTCGGCATGTCCGCAAGGTCCTGGACCGGGTCGGGCTGATTCAGATCGATTCGGTCAACGTGTTGGTGCGCTCGCAGGAGCTTCCCCTCTTCGCTCGGCTCGGTCCGCACCCTCGTGACCTCATTCCGAAGATGCTCGCGAGCGGGGAGCTGTTCGAGTTCTGGGCGCACGAAGCCTCGCTGTTGCCCATCGAGACCTTGTCGTGGTTCCGCTGGCAGATGGATGCCGGGCTGATCCGTTGGCCGGGAATCCGGCGGATGGCCGAGGAGCATCCCGATGTCGTCGATCGGATTCATGCCGAGGTTGCCGATCGCGGCCCGATCGCCCCGAGCGACATCGCCGACCGCGAAGGCAAGACCGGGCCGTGGTGGGGGTGGGACAACACCCAGCGGGCGTTCGCGGTCTTGTTCGCGCAGGGGAAGATCTCCGCGCGTCGGCGGACCAACTTCGAGCGCGAGTACGACCTGTTGCATCGGATGCTTCCCACCGAGCACGTCGAGACTCCCGGGTTGTCCGAGTTGGAATCACGCCGGGCGATGATCCTGCAAGCGGCGCGGTCGCTCGGCGTCGCGACCGTCGGCGACCTCTGCGACTACTACCGGCTGAACGTGCCCCAGACTCGCCCGGTCGTGGCCGAACTGGTGGAGGAGGGCCGGCTGGTGCCGGTGCGGGTCGCGGGCTGGAAGCAGCCGGCCGTGATGGATCCGGAGGCACGCTGGCCGCGACGGGTGCAGGCGCGGGCGTTGCTCTCACCGTTCGATTCCCTGATCTGGAATCGCGACCGCGCCGAGCGGCTCTTCGCCTTTCGGTATCGCATCGAGATCTACGTGCCGGCGCCCAAGCGGGTGCACGGGTATTACGTGTTGCCGTTCTTGCTCGGCGACCGGCTGGTTGCGCGCGTGGATCTCAAGGCCGACCGCGCCGCGAGGGTGCTCCGGGTACGAGGCGCGTTCGGCGAAGATCCCGTACCGTCGCCCGAAGTCGCGGAGGAGTTGGCTGCGGAACTCACCCTCATGGCGGACTGGCTGGGTCTCGACGGTGTCTCGGTGGACTCCCACGGCGACCTCGCCCCCGCGCTCGCCGCCGCCTCAGACCATTCCGGCGTCAGTAACTCGCTCTCCGCACGAGTTATTGACGCCGGAATGGAACGTCGCTAGACGACGGTGCCGAGGAGATCGCCGATGAGCGCGGCGAGCACCATCGCGATGCCGCCGATCGCGGTCACGCGCATTGCGGCTCGGGTCATCGACGCAGCCCCCAAGCGGGCACCGGTCGCGCCGACAACGGCGAGAAGCACGAGCGCGGCGGCTCCGATCGCGACGATCCGCGCGCTCGCGGGCACGAGCACAGCGAGCAGCACCGATGGTGCGGCCCCGAGCACGAAGCCGATCGAGGAGACCGCCGCGGCTTGCAGCGGTCGGGCGGATCCGCCGTCGTGGATTCCGAGTTCGTCGCGAACATGCGAACCCAGCGCGTCGGTCTTGGTCAACTGGATCGCGACCTGGCGGGCGAGCGGTCGATCGAGTCCCCGCTGTTCGTAGATCTGGGTGAGCTCCTCGAGTTCGACGGCGGGGTACTCCTCGAGTTCGGCGGACTCCCGTTGGATGTCGGCCTGCTCGGTGTCGCGTTGGGACGACACCGAGTTGTACTCGCCCGCGGCCATCGACATCGCGCCCGCGACGACCGCGGCGACCCCCGCGATGATGAGTGCGCTGCGGCCGCTGTTGGCCGCGGCGATGCCGATGAGCAAGCTGGCTGTGGACGTGACGCCGTCCTGCGCGCCGAGCACCGCGGCGCGAAGCCAACCGATGCGATCGGAACGATGGACTTCACCGTGATTGCGTCCAGCCATCTTCCTATCCTGCCTGGTCAGACGGAACAATGCTGCACCCGCGAGGTCGGAACAGTGATACGAAGAGGTCACACATAGGCGCCGGTCAAGGAGTAGGGCAGTGTTCATTGGTGTGCTCATCGTGGTGTTCTTGGTTGCGGTGCTCCTGTTCAAGTCGGTGCACTTGATCGGCCCGGCCCAAGTGGGACTGGTCAACAAGCGCTTCGCGTTCCGCAAGCTCAACGAAGACAACCCGATCGCCTTCCGCGGTGAGGCCGGGTACCAGGCAGTCCTGCTGACTCCGGGCCTGCGGATCAAGCTCTGGCCGATCTCCGTGGTGCAGAAGTACCCGTGGGTGCAGGTGCCCGCGGGCGAGATCGGCGTCGTGATCGCGCAGGTCGGCCAGGCGCTGCCGATCGGCGCCAAGAGTGGCGTGTACAAGGCCGGCTTCGGCAACTTCTCCAATCTCCGGGCCTTCATCGACGGTGGCGGCCAGAAGGGCGTGCAGCGCCCGGTACTCCCGCCGGGAACGCTGGTGCCGATCCACCCGGTCGCATTCCTGGTCTTGACCCCGGGTCAGGTCTACGGCGTCCCGGTCTCGCCCGACATCGCGGCCCAAGTGCGCGGCAGCGGCGGGATGCTCACGCCCGCATCCTTCGGCCTGGCGGCCGAGTCGTTGCGCGTCGTCGTGATCTCTCCGGAGGGTCCGGTCGACTTGATCGGCATTGTCACGGTGCTCGAGGGCGAGCCCTTGCCCTCGGGTGATATCGCCAGTCGCCTGATGGGCTACGAAGACGTGACCGCAATGGAGCAGGACGCGGTCGATCGCGGCGCGTCGACGAGTGAGACCGACGCTCGGATCATCGAAGTGCTGCTCGGAAACAAGAACGTCCAGCACAACAACTACCAGGACATCCAGGCCTTCCTCGCCGCCGGCGGGAAGATCGGTCTGCAACACGACCCGCTGCTCTACGGCGCGTACCTGTTGAACCCGTTCCTCGTCCGGGTCGAGATGGTGCCGATGCTCGTCGTCAACCAGGGCGAGGTCGCGGTCATCAAGTCGTTTGTGGGCCTGCCGACGCTCGACACCTCCGGCAGTGAGTTCAAGTTCGGGTCGATCGTGTCGCCGGGTCACCGGGGAATCTGGCGCGAGCCGTTGCGGACGGGCAAGTACCCGATCAACCCGCGTTGCTACGCGCCGGAGATCGTGCCGACGTCGATCCTCACGCTGAACTGGTCGAAGGAGATCAGTGCATCACACAACCTCGACGCGCACCTCGCGCCGATCGAGGGCAAGAGTCGTGAGGGCTTCGTGTTCTCGATCGAACTCCAGGTCCAGATCCATGTCCCCGACACCCGCGCACCGAAGGTCATCTCCATGGTCGGGACCATGCTCAACCTCGTCAACGAAGTCCTCCAATCCGCGGTTGGCAACCACTTCCGGAACACGCTGCAGGACCAGCCCGCCGTGACGTTCATCGAGACTCGTATGCAGGTCCAGCAGGCCGCCCTCGTGCACGTCACCGAGTACCTGCAGCTCTACGACGTGGAGACGAAAGGTGTGTACATCCAGGACGTGCACTTCCCTCCCGAGTTGGTCGAGGTGCTGACCAAGCGAGAAATCGCGAACCAGGAGAAGGCGACGTTCGAAGAGATGGAACGCGCCCAGACCACGCGTATCCAGATGGAGAAGGCCAAGGGCACCGCCGACATGCAGGCCGAACTCGCCAACGCGCAGGTCAGTGTCGACATCCAACGCAACCG
>JAENVU010000409.1 GCA_016650415.1 Acidimicrobiia bacterium | reverse complement strand
CTCCAAGCCGCGGACATCGGGATCGCCATGGGGGAGTCGGGGACCGATGTCGCGCGGGACGCAGCCGATCTCGTACTCCTGGACGACGACTTTGCCACGATCGTCGCCGCGGTCGAGCAGGGTCGTGCGACGTTCGCCAACATCCGGAAGTTTCTGACGTATCACCTGACCGACAACGTGGCCGAGTTGACGCCCTTCGTGATCTGGGCGCTGTCCGGCGGTCGGTTTCCGCTCGCGCTCACGGTGCTCCAGGTGTTGTGTCTCGACATCGGAACCGATCTCTTTCCCGCGCTCGCGCTCGGTGCCGAGGCTCCTGGCCCGCACGCGCTCGAGGGTCCCCCGATCCGCGCCCATCTGATGGATCGGCACCTCATTCGCCGGGTCTTCGGGGTCCTCGGGCCGACCGAAGCGGCAGTGGAGATGGCGGCCTTTCTAGGCACCTACTTCGTCGCCGGTTGGCGGCCGGGTGAACGTTTTGCCACCGGTCCGCTCCTCGCGGCATCGGGCGCGGCCTTCGCTGCGGTCGTTCTCGGTCAGATGGCCAATGCGTTCGCGTGCCGGAGTTCGAGCCGCCGTCCCGGGCAACTCGGCTGGCGGACCAATCGGCTCCTGCTCGGCGCCGTGGCGGTTGAGGGCCTGGCGTTGTTCGCATTCCTCGGGATCCCGTTCCTTGCGGACCTGCTCCGGCACGCGCCGCCGACCGCCGTCGGCGCCGCGATCGCCCTGGCCGCGATTCCCACCGTGCTCGGAGTCGACGCCCTCGACAAGGCGCGCCGGGCGCGCCGTTCTGAGAGAGTCCCGGTATGAGCCTGATCGAGTTGCGGGGAGCGTCACGGACGTACCAGATCGGGGAGCGTCGTGTCACCGCGCTCGAGGCGGTCGACCTGACGGTCGACGTCGGTGAGTTCGTCGTCGTGCTCGGCCCCTCCGGGTGCGGAAAGACCACGCTGCTCAACCTGGTCGGTGCGCTCGACGTTGCCTCCGAGGGTGAGGTCACGGTGGCCGGGCATCACATCGTCGGCGCGTCGCGCGGCGAGCTGTCGCGGTTCCGCCGCGAGACCGTGAGCTTCGTGTTCCAGACGTTCAACCTGTTCCAGGCGCTCACGGCGATCGAGAACGTGCAGTTCGGGGTCGATGTGACCGGCCGGCACCGCGAGGAGCCGGACCGAGCGATGACGGTGCTCGAACGAGTCGGGCTCCAAGACCGTGCCCACCACTTCCCGCATCAGCTCTCCGGCGGGGAGCAGCAGCGGGTCGCGATCGCACGCGCCCTCGCGACCGGAAATCCGGTGTTGCTGGCCGACGAGCCGACCGGCGAACTCGACTTCCGTACCGGTGTGCAGATTCTCGAGTTGCTGCACGAACAGGCGCACGTCGGGGTCACCGTGATCATCGTGACCCACAATCGGGAGATCGCGCGGGTCGCCGACCGGGTCGTGGAACTCGGCAGCGGGCGGGTCACTGCCGACGGCCCGCCGGTGGGCGGTCAGGTGCCGATCAACGAACTGCGCTGGTAGGCCATGGGTTGGCTGTGGTTGCGGTGGTCGTGGCGGGATCTTCGCTCACGATGGGTGCAGGTCACGGCGATCGCGTTCATCATCGCTCTCGGCTCCGGGACGTACTCCGGGCTGACGAGCACTTCCGAATGGCGTCGCCGTTCCTACGACGCCAGTTACGCGCGGCTGCGGATGTACGACCTCCGGGTCTCACTGGCCGCCGGCTCGTTCGTCGATACGGCCGCACTGTCGGCAGTGGGGACCGAACTCGAATCCGCAGGGACGCTCCGGTCGTCCGCCGTGCAACTCGTCGGTCCGATCCAGGTCGACGCGTCGCAGCGAGGGCGGACCATCCTGGTTCCGGGTCGGGTCGTGGGCGTGGAGCCGGTGCGCAACGGCCCCACGGTGAGCACACTGTCGATCACGGCCGGTCGAGGTTTGCGTCCGACCGATTCCGCACGGCCGGTCGCAGTGCTCGACGAGCATTTCGGGAAGCGGCGGAATGTCGGCCCCGGAGATCGCATCCGCGTGAGTGGAAAGGTGGGACTCACGGTGGTCGGCCGGGGCGTCTCCCCGGAGCACTTCATCCTCCTGGGCGACGCCGGGACCTTTACCACCGAGGCCAACTTCGCGTTGACCTTCGTGCCAATCGGTACGGCGGGGGAGCTCCTGGGTCAGCCGGGACGGGCGAACGCACTCGCGGTGCGGACCCGACCCGGCGTGTCGGTCACCCAAGCGCGCCGGGCGCTCAGTGACGCGTTCGCGGCGGGCTTTCCCGATGTGGGGGTCACGATCACGGCCCGGGCGGCGGACCCTGGCTACCGACTGCTCTACGACGACATCGAGGGGGACCAGCGGCTGTACAACATCTTCGCGGTCCTCATCCTCCTGGGAGCCGCGTTCGCGGCATTCAACCTGACCACGCGCATCGTCGAAGCGCAGCGTCGCGAGATCGGCATCGGTATGGCGCTCGGCGTCCCCAGCCGGCGGCTGGCGGTGCGCCCGGTACTCGTCGGTATGCAGATCGCGGCATTGGGCGCGGGGTTGGGCGTGGTTGTCGGGCTCGGGGTTGGCTCGTTGATGATCCAGGTGCTGCGGAGCTACTTCCCACTCCCGGTCTGGCGCCAGGACTTCCAACTCGGGATCTTCCTGCGGGGCGCGGCACTCGGTATCGCGTTGCCGTTCGTGGCGACCCTTGTGCCCGTGTGGCGCGCGGTGCGGGTTGCTCCGATCGACGCCATTCGTACCGGAGTCGTGACGAAGCGGGGGCGCGGTCTGGGGTGGCTCGCGAAGATTCGGCTCCCGGGGCGGAGTGTGACTGCGCTGCCAGTGAGAAACGTCTTTCGTCAGCTCCGTCGTACGGTGATGACCGCGCTCGGAGTCGCCGCGTCGATCGCAGTGTTGCTCGGCGTGGTCGGCATGCTCGACTCGTTCCGGGCCACGATCGACCATGCGAGCAAGGAACTCGGCCGTAGCGCGCCCAACCGGCTCGCAGTGACGCTGGCGACCTTCGACCTCGAGACGTCCTCCGCGGTGACCACCACGCGTGCCTCGCCGTTGATCCGTCGGTCCCAGACCGAACTCCAGCTGCCGGGTTCTGTGCGACGGGCCGGGGTCAAACCCATCGACCTGCTGGTCACGATCAGTGATCTGCAGAGCCCCATCTGGCACCCGACCATCCACGAGCGAGTCCGCGGTGATGGGGTGGTGCTCACCGAGAAGGCCGCGGACGATCTCGGTGTGCGTCCCGGCGACCGGGTCCTGCTCCGGCTTCCGTACCGCGAAGGTTTGACCAGCTATCGCTATGTGGAACAGGCGGTGCCGGTGATCGGGCTGAGTGCCATGCCGCTGCGGTCACTGGCCTGGATGGATCGGCGGGTGGGCGACTCCCTCACCAATCTCGCGGGCATCACCAACTTCGTCGTCGTCGAGCCCAAGGCCGGCGTACGGACCGAGGAGGTGCAGCGAGCGCTCTTCGGCGTTTCCGGAGTCTCATCGGTGCAACTCGTCACCGACTTCGCCGACTCGCTCCAGAAGGAGCTCGACCGCGCGGTCGGGATCTTGCTGATCGTCGAGGGCGCGGTGTTGCTCCTCGCGCTGCTGATCGCGTTCAATGCCGCCAGCATCAGCGCGGACGATCGTGCCCGCGAGAACGCGACGATGTTCGCGTTCGGCTATCCACTTCGGTCGGTCGTCGCGATGGAGATCGGCGAGAGCCTGCTCGTCGGCATCATCGGAACGGCGGTCGGGCTCCTGGGTGGCTGGCTCCTGCTCGATTGGTTGGTGACGGAGCTGCTGCCGACAACGTTGCCCGACCTTCAAATCGTGACTGCGCTCTCCGGCCAGACCCTGCTGATCGCAGTGCTGCTGGGGGTGTTGGCGGTCGCCCTCGCGCCGTTGCTCACGGTGCGCAAGCTCCGCCGCATGGATGTCCCCTCGACCTTGCGCGTCGTGGAGTGACCGTGGGGTGTTGTCAGCCGCCCTTGACCCCGGCCGCGGCGTAGGTCGCGCGTAACCCATCGACGAGCTGTTGTACTTTGGCCTTGGTGAGCTTGGCATTCGAGTGCATGCCCAACCATGTGTAGTAATCGGGCGGCATCGATCCATTGTTGATGGTCTCGACGGCATCGCCGGACTCGCCGTGGCGGGTGGAGAACTCGGAGAAGTTCAGCGCGGCCCTCCCGTCGTCGACGTGGCTCGTGATCCACCACGAGAGCGGCGCGACCCGTTCGAACCACACCACCTTGGTCTCGTTGCTGTGGCAGTCGAAACATGCGGCGACCGCGAGGGTACGCGTGCGCGGAGAATCCCACGGCGGTTCATCGCGTGCTGAGGGATTGGACACGCGGTAGGGCACGAGCTGGATCGCCAACAACCCGATGCCGAGCACGAGCAGCGCGCGGAGCACCCAGCGATTCCGGAACCGTCCCATGCGTCGAGTCTCGTCGGCTCCGAGTGGCTCCGATCCGGTCGAAAGGCGCGCCGCCGTGGGACCTTCGACTCTGCATCGCGGCACCCCGCTGGTACATGGTCCGGGTGGATACCGGGATGATCGGGGACGTGCGATGTCAGGCAGACAGGTTCGGTCGTGAGCACGGTGGCGACCGCGTCGGTCGCGCCCTTGCTCGGCGTCGCGTCCGAGGTCGGGACTCTTCGTCGCGTCATGCTCCACCGGCCGGGTCCCGAGTTGGACCGGCTGACCCCGAGGAACGCGGGCGAGTTGCTGTTCGACGACGTCCTGTGGGCGCGCCGGGCTCGTGAGGAGCACGATGGGTTCGCCGACGTCCTGCGCAGCGCGGGGGTCGAGGTGATGCTCCTGGGCGACCTGTTCGCCGAGATCCTCGACGACGCGCTGGCCCGGCGTTGGATCCTGGATCG
>JAENVU010000408.1 GCA_016650415.1 Acidimicrobiia bacterium | reverse complement strand
TCGGGGCCGATCAAGCTGTCGACGTAGAGCGTGTCGGGGTATGCGGGGTCTTTCGTCGACGTCGAGGCCCAGAGGGGCCGTTGCACGTGCGCGCCGAGCGCGGCGAGGCGGTCCCAACGATCACCGGAGAAGCGTGTCCGGAACAGCTCGTACGCGAGTTTGGCTTGCGCGATCGCGGCGCGGCCCCGGAGGTCTTGTTGGTGCGCGCCGGCGATGGCGGCGAGGCGGTCGTCGACCTCAGTGTCGACGCGACTGACGAAGAACGACGCGACACTCTGCACGGACGCGGGGTTGCCGCCGTTCGCTGCGAACGTTTCGAGCCCGTCGAGGTACGCGTCGATCACCTCGGCGTATCGGGCCAGGGAGAAGATGAGCGTGATATTGATACTGCGGCCCTCGGAGATCATCGAGCGGATCGCCGGTATGCCCTCCGCGGTGGCCGGGATCTTGACGAACAGGTTGGGGAGCGCGATCCGCTCATGCAGATCACGCGCCGCCGTGACCGTCGCGTCGGTATCCCGGGCAAGCTCGGGGGCGACCTCGATCGACACGAAACCGTCCGTTCCCCGACTGGCATCGAACGTCGGTCGCAGCACCGCGCAGGCCTCTTCGACATCTTCGATGACGAGTTCCCAGTACGCGTCGGTCACCGTGGTACTCGCGGTGATGAGCGCGCGGAACTGGTCGTCGTACTCATCGGAACCTTGTATCGCCCGGGCAAAGATGGTGGGGTTGGCGGTGACACCGCGGATGCCTTCACTCACCATGCGCGCGAGAGTGCCGTCGCTCAGGTACGGGCGCGTCAGGTTATCGAGCCATGGGCTTTGCCCGCACTCGACGAAGAGTTGCTCGAGCTTGGTCATAGGAGACGTCCTTTGCTCAGGTCTCGGGCGGACTGGGTGGAGTGTGGTCGCCGGGCAACACGTCAGTCTCCGATGCGTGCCAGACCGGGCTGTCGGTCGCGGTCTCGACGTTGAACCCGTAGTCGAACACAAGCGTGCCACCGAATGTCGCGCCGACTGCGACGAGCGCGGCGACGACGATTGAGAGTACGAGGATCGCGGCCGTCGGGTAGGTGCGCGTGTGGTACACGTTGAGGCGGAGCGCGACATCGATGAGGGCGAGCACCGTCACGGTGATCATCGTCCACGCGTGCGTGTTCGCGGTGCGTCGCGCCTGGGTGCCTTTCTCGGTAGAGCGCAACCAGTCCCAGAAGCCGGTCAGCGCGGCGAGCACCGAGACCGCGGCTCCGCCGATGAACACGAACGTACCGGCGCGGAAGAAGTCACCCGCCCACGTCTCGTGACGGCCCAACATCGCGATGATGTCGAACGTCGCGCCGAAGATGTACGCGGTGATCGGAAGATCGGTGAGTGGCGGGTGAGTCGGCTTGCCCGACCAGCCCCGAAGTCCCTTGAACGTGCGACCGCGGATCGTCAACGTCGGTCGTACCGAAAACTTTCGCATCACTGCCTCCTCATGGGTGGGCGTGTCTCGTCGACGGTACCGGCCGAACGGGTCTGGCCGGATTGATCATCAGAACTTTTTGGGGGACTGGGCGATGATGCCGTCGGTGAGCATGTCGGCCATGTGCAGGATCTGCGCGTGAACTTTGTCGTAGTCGACGACGTCGGCGGCCCAGTTGCCCTGGAGGTGGTCGACGGCTTCGGCCAGCGTCTTGTCGAGGTGGTCGCGCATCATCGGACGAGTCTCGGCTGCCGGCCAGTTGGTGGGGTTGGCCGCGGCGAGGAAGTCAGCGATCTGATTGCCGTTGGTGTACCACGCGGCCTTTGTGGTCGCGACTTTGGTGGTGTCGCCGGCCTTGGCCGCGGCGATCAGGTCCCCGGCGGTGAGGATGTGGTCACGCAACAGCGCGGTGAGCTTGGCACCGGCGGCGTCGCCGTAGAAGGGCTTGATGGCGTCGCCGATGTCGCTCTGGTTCTGCAGGAGCCGCTGAGCCGTGGTGTCGAGGTCGGGCGAGCCGGCTTCGGCCGAGATGATGTAGAGCCGGGTCCAGGTGATGTGGTCTTCCCACAGCTTGCGCATCCCGTCGTGCAGGGCTGACCGATGGGTGGCTACGCGGGTCGCCAAGGCCTTGGATGGCGCGGGCCTGGCCGCGTCTGCCCGATTACCCGATCCGGATGAGCACGCGGTCGCGATGAGCGCGGCGGCGAGAACACCGACGGCAAGCGCGGTTCGAGCTCGGAATGATGAGCGCATATCGGAACTCCTCGTGAGGTTGTTCGACCGTGCTTGACAGTTCGGAAGGCACGACGATGCAGGTGTGAAGGTGTCGGTTGAGTCGGGTCGCACTGTCCGCTCCGCCGCCGTCAGGTGAATCGCCTGGATCGCCGTTGACCCGGAGATGCCTGACGACGGCGGTGGACAGGGTCAGCTCCGTGCTCGCACTCGGTGCGGTGCAGGAGCGAACGCCGTGGCCAATCGGGCCAGGGCCAATGCTCCGACGAAGAGCCCGAAGTCGCGGAGGGCGACGTCGTAGAAGCCGGGGATCAGCAGGAGGTTGACGATGATCCCCGCGAGCCATGCGGCCACGAGGTAGCCACCGAACCGAGGCCGTACGGCGACGATCAGACCTGCGAGGATCTCGATCGCGCCGACCGCGTACATGAGTTCGTGTGCGGACCAGGGCAGGTGCGCCACGAGGTCAGGGGCGAGGTAGCGGTCCCAGTTGACGAGGACGTGGAAGTACTTGTCCAGGCCGAAGAGGATGGGGGCGACGGTGAAGACGGTCCTAAGTAGGAAGAACGCCTGATAAGACGGGTCGGCCAGGTTGCGGTCCTTCTGCCGGGCGGTGGTCACCGGACTCGGGGTCTGCCGGGTGGCAGAGGCTGCAGGGGAATGCGTGATGGTCATCGGGGTTGCCTCCATCTCTAAGGGATAGTATTCTCTACCTTAGAGTATTCCTCTGGTTTCGTCAATAACTTTCTCTTTTAGAAGGATCGCGATGGAGACCGACAACCCAATTATCACCGACGGACCCCCAGACCGCGAGGACTTCGAAACTCAGGTGACGGGCATCGCCGCTTTGGCTGAACCACTACGCCGGGACCTGTACCGGTTCGTCGTGGGCCAGGCGACGCCGGTGAGTCGCGATCGAGCTGCAGCGGGGGTAGGCGTGGCCCGCCACACGGCAAAGTTCCACCTCGACAAACTCGTGGATGACGGGTTACTGGTGGTCGAGTTCGGCCGGCCGCCGGGACGGGGCGGACCCGGCGCCGGTCGCCCGGCAAAGCTCTACCGACGTTCGTCACGTGAGCTCGCGGTGAGCCTGCCGGAACGTCACTACGAGCTGGCCGGACGACTGCTCGCTCAGGCGGTCACCGACGCCGAGCGCGACGGTGTTGCGGTGGGTGACGCGTTGAGCCACGCGGCCCGGGCGGCCGGGCAGACACTCGGCGAGCGCGCCCTCCGCGAGGCTGGGAAGCGACCCAGTCGGTCCGCGTTGCTCGCGGCGGCAATCGACGTGCTGGTCGAATGTGGCTACGAGCCCCGCAACGATGACACCAGCATGACCCTGGTGAACTGTCCCTTCCATGCGCTGGCCCAGGAGTACACCACTCTGGTCTGCGGGATGAATCTCGAGCTCATGAACGGTCTGGCCGACGGGCTCGAGCTCGCGAACCTTGAGCCGCGGCTCGACCCCGCACCCGGACGATGCTGTGTCCGCCTGGAAACATCGACAGGCGTCGCGCCACGCGAGCGCACTCAGGAGATGCGCCCATGATGTTGCGCACGCGGCTCTGTGATCTGCTCGATGTCGAGTTCCCCATTCTCAACGCGCCGTACGCGGGGACGGCCGACGGGCGCATCGTGGAACTGGCCGCTCGGGGCTGCGCCGCGTCACCCTGCGCGCCGTTGTGGTCCGCACGGCTGCCGAGTCCGATCTCCACGCAACCTGCAGTCGGCGGCGTCGTCTACACCGCGTCCGCCGACGGTGCGCTCCACGCCTTCGCAGCGGCCGGACGCGCGTCGGCAACGTGCCGGCCGCTCTGGGCGACGAATGCCGGGAGCGAGATCGCCGGTGCATCTACCATCGTGCGGGGTCGCCACCCGCGGCCTGGGCTGGCGGGCCTCGTACCGGCTCCCAGGCCGCGGTCAGGCCGCGGGAGGTCGCGAAACAGGGGTAAATGACGACAGCCAGTGAGCAGTGTTTGCCCTGGTCAGAGGCGATTATGGCTGTTCAAGCGGGTGCAGTGAAGCCCTTGCCAAGGTGAGGGTCGCGGGTTCGAATCCCGTCGTCCGCTCCAGACATATGCGCTGGTGAGGGGGCCTAAACGGGCCGCTGATTCGCGTTTAGCGCGAGCGGAATTTCGGTCCTGGGCCGCGAGTGGCCTCCGTCGATTCGCTTGGTGGCCATGCTCCGCGCTGCGCAGCTGTCGGGCTGCGCAGCGCACATTCATCGCACATCCGTCTTCAAACGGGTACGTCCGTCGACGTCCGCGAAACTTCTCCTTCCCGGCTCTCAGGCCTCTGACGACGATCCAGCTTCTTGAGGACTCTCATGTTCCGCTCCTCACCTCGGGTTTCGCCGATTGACGGGACCGATGCTGCCCGAGGCAAACGGGGACCCTCCGCCGAGGATCACCCTTAGGTCGATGGCCTGGCGGGACGATATAGCTGTCGGCGCGGCGAGCGAATGAAGCCACGACAGGAACGTCTACCGCAGTTTGGGGGCACCCACGGTGCAGGATCACTATGGCGTCTTGGGAGTCGAACACGACGCCGACTTCGAAGCGATCAAGCGCGCGTGGCGCTTGAAGGTCCAGTTGCTTCACCCAGACAGGCACGAAGGGGCTTCGGAAGAGATCCTGGCCGAGGCCACCAGGCAAGTCACGATGGTCAGCGCAGCCTGGAAGATTCTCAAGAGCTGGGAGAGCCGCCAAGCCTACGACCGCAAGCTCGCCGATCTCCAAGCCGCGCGCAGGGCGGGCGACCGATTGCGCCACCCCACGACACCGTCGCGTGCTCCATTGAAGACCACGTTGGTGCACACGCCGATTCGCCATGTCGTGTTACACGCTGCACACCGGAAACGGTGGGCTCCCGTAGGAAATCGCTGGGTCGTCTGACTGCGACCTCGATGATGACGTGCTCCACTTCGTGCGCGCCAGTCATCACCAATAGTTGCCAACGGCAAAGTCTTCTTCGGTTCCGACGACGGCAAGGTCGACGCGTACGGGCTGCCCTACCGCGGAGAAGCTCGTCCGCGACGAGAAGGGCAAGCTGCGGCGGTAGCGACGCCGCTGCGGGCTCGTTGAGCTAGCAGCTACCGCAGTCGAACTCGTTGAGGCATCGGGTAGGGGTATGAACGAGGCGACCAGCATGCGGGAAGCGGCACGTGCATGGTTCCCGATGAATCGGGTCTCCCAGTCGATGCTGTCAACGAGCACAAGTCGTTGGTGGCCGGCTTGCGCTTGTGAACGATTCCGTTCGTGGGCCGCGGTGGGGCCGCGAAACCATGCAAAACAGTGAAGACCGACGAACACTGTTTCCGCAGGTCAGGAGCCATCATGGCTGGTCAAGAAGGTGTACCGGCGCCCTTGCCAAGGTGAGGGTCGCGGGTTCGAATCCCGTCGTCCGCTTCACGAACACCGCAGATCAGCGGCCCTTCGAGGCCGCTGATTCGCGTTCGGAGCCGCAACTTCCACGCCGACATGCACCGCACCCTCACCGAGACCAAGTAGTCCGACTGGTCCGCCGATCAGATGTCTGCCGACAGGCGGACGGCAGCGAAGGTGTACGGTCCAGATGACACGACAGATCCCACACGTGTCGAGCCGAGTGTCTGCGGCTCGGGAGCGGTGCTCCGGACCCTGGTAGCGCGTCGATTGCACGATCGATACCAGGAGACCACTATGCCCCCCGCCGACTCGCTCTACGTAGCGTTGGCCGGCCCCGGGGCAGGGGCCTTCATCGAACGCGACGCCGGCTGCACCGTCGTATGGCTGCGTGGAGAGTTCGACCTCGGGTCAGTGCCGGCGCTGGCGGAGGTCTTCGCCCGCGCGATCGCGGTCGACGGTGCCGATCTTGTCGTCGACCTGTCTCAGGTGCGGTTCCTGGACGCGTCGACCCTCGGCTTTCTTGTGCGTGCCGACGCGTTTCTTGGCCGCCGCGGACGCGCACTGCGACTTCGGCAGCCGTCGGAGAAGGCGCGTCTGATCCTGGACATCTGTCACCTCACGGGTCTCCTCGGGGTGCCCACCGCCGAGGAATCGGCGGTGACCGGCACGTCCGGATCACTCAAGAGCTGGGTCGCGGTGCCCGCATCGGAACGGATCGACACCGAACTTGGCGAGTCCACGACGAGACATCGGGCACGGCCACCGAGCGAAACCGGAATCGCGGCGGCGCTGTCGACCGTCCGGGACCTCGGCGTCGAGGACGCGAACGACGTCGGCCGCGCCAAGTCCTAGCCGTGGCCGGCGAACGACGATCGCGGATCCTGACTCAGCTTCTTGCCGGCGGCGAGATGGAGTTGGAGACCGCACGCCTGTGCACCATGTGCGCGGAGGTGACCGGGATGAGCGGCGCCGGCATCATGCTGATGTCGGGAGACATTGCCCGGGGCTCGCTCTGTTCGACCAACTCCGTGAGCGCGCTCGTCGAGGAACTGCAGTTCTCGCTCGGCGAAGGCCCGTGTGTCGACGCCTACAAGGACGACCGCGCCGTCCTGGAACCCGACCTGGCAGATCCCCACACGGGCCGTTGGCTCGCGTTCACGGGTCCCGCGGTTGCGGCGGGCGTCCGCGCGATCTTCGGATTCCCACTCCAGGTGGGCGCGGTCCGACTCGGCGCGCTCAATCTCTACCGCGACTCTCCCGGCTCGCTGACCGACGAGCAACACGCCGACGCGCTGGTCGCCGCCGACATCGCCGCCCAGGCAATCCTCGTACTCCAAGCCAAAGCTCCTCCCGGAATGCTGGCCAAGGAACTCGAGGCGGTCGCCGATTTCCGCTACGTGGTGCATCAGGCGTCGGGGATGGTCGCCGCCCAACTCGACATCAGCGTGGTCCAGGCCCTGATCCGACTGAAAAGCCACGCTTTCGGCAATGACCTTTCCCTCGATGCCGTCGCGAAGGATGTCGTATCGCGACAACTGCGATTCGACGCAACGACCGATGGTTCCGATTCACGCGGATGAGCCCTCGTCCTGGCCCCCGATCCGGTCGGGAGATCGAGTCGGGAACTGCCCTAATCTCGGAGCGGCCTCTCCCGTTGGCGGGCCCCGTCCCACCGCCGACGGCACGATGACAGGGGATCCGATGCCAAGAGAAGCGTTGCTCGCGAAGACACTCGTCGAGTTGGCCGACTCGCTCGTTGCCGACTTCGACGTCGTGGAATTGCTCACTCACCTCGTGGATCGCTGTGTCGAGATACTCGACGTCAGCGCGGCGGGGCTCATGCTCGTCGCCCCGGCCGGCGATCTTCGTCTCATGGCGTCGTCCAGTGAAGCGATGCGATTGCTCGAGCTGTTCGAGCTGCAGGCGCAACAAGGGCCCTGCCTCGACTGCTTCCGGACCGGACAGCCCGTCGTGAACAGTGACCTGACCGCACGGGACGGGCCCTGGCCCCGGTTCTCGGCGCAGGCGGTCGAGGCCGGATTCCATTCGGTGCACGCGCTGCCGATGAGACTTCGGGGAACCGTCATTGGCGCGCTCAACTTGTTCGACTTCGAAGCCGGCCGGATGCGTGAAGACGATGTCGAAGCCGCTCAGGCCCTCGCCGATGTCGGAACGATCGGCATCCTGACCCACCGCGCCGCGCTGGAAGCTCGCGTTGTGAATGAACAGCTCAACCAGGCGCTGAACAGCCGCATCGCGATCGAACAAGCAAAAGGAATGGTGGCCGAACGAACCAAGCACGACATGCAATCGTCCTTCTCGACCTTGCGCGACTACGCCCGCAGCCACAACCTGCGTCTGGTGGATGTCGCCGACGACATCATCAACGGACGTCTCGACGTGCCGGCACTCGACCGGCCGCCCGGCGCGGACAGTGCCTGAAACTCCTGCGGCGGACGCCCGAACGAGAAGGCCCTTCAGGATGGGAGGGATCTATATGCCGGGGCTCGAGGTCGACAGGATCGGGTCGAACCACACGATCGCCCGCCGAACCGCGATGACGTCTTCGGGTGTGACCGAGTGGCCGTGGTCTACGGCCAGGCCGACGGTGCGGGCCTGATTGCCGGCTTCGAACAGTTGCTGCAGCGCGTGTGCGACGGTGACCGGATCCGACTGCAGTGTGCCCGTCATCGCACGGGAGCGGCCGCAGTGACGCACGCGCGCCGGCGCGCCGCCAACGAAGTTCGCCTGCCAACCGGCAGGGGTCACGACGAACCCGCGACCGTCGAGTTCGTGCCACGTTGCGACGACGCGGCGACGTACGCCGGTTCGTCGCCCGACGTACTCGACAAGGGCCAAGGGGCGGATCCGTCGCCCCAGTGGTGATCGCAAGGCCGCGCGCACGAATGGGTTGAACGCGCGCACAAGCGGCTCAGGTGGTCGAGCGTCGCGTACTGGACCGGTGGTCGAACGGCTCATGACTCATCCGCGCTTCGGACGACACGCCCGATCTCGGAGTCGATACCGCCAGGATCGACATCCACCGGTTCGAGGTAGAAGCGCGCCTTCGCGATCTCCTCGTCGTTGACGTGGAAGATCACAACACCTCGCATTAGATGGGGGTGCCCGTCTGGACGCGTGCCGCGCATCTCCCACTCGGTCCACACGGTCTCACCGTCGATGGCGCGCTCGGCGACGGTCGCACTCAGGTCGGGAATGCCACCGAACAGCTGCTCCCAATTCCGCCGCACCTGTGCCCGTCCGAGGAAGCCGCGCGCTGGGTGTGCGGGCGTCTCGTTCTGGTATTCCACGGCAAAGCAAGCCGCGAGCGCATCAAGATCGTGACGATTCACTGCGTCGCAGAGACGATCGACGACCGTCGTGGCAGTTGGCATCAGGAACCTCCGCAATTCGATCTAGTAGCATGGAACCAAATGAGTGTTCCGCATGGAGATCGTCCCGTCAAGCGCCGCGGGTACGACGCAAGCCGACGGCGAGCCGCGGCAGATCGACTTCGTGATGCCGTCCTCGACGCAGCGTGGAACCGTTTCTCGTCCGACGGGTTCGTCGCCACGACCATCGACACCATCGCCTGCGACGCGGGCGTCTCGACCGCGACGATCTACAAGTCCTTCGGCGGCAAGTCAGGCATCGTACGAGCGCTCGTTGCGCGAGGGCTGCGCGGCGATCCAGATCTCGGCGTCGCCGCGGAACGTCGCTCGGACGAGCTCCAGGATCTTGTATCGGACGGCCCGGCACTCATTGCCGCTTGGGGTGAGCTGATGGTGGAGGTCGCTCCTCGAGTGTCTCCGATCCTGC